>DALZRX010000167.1:0-7121 GCA_032015805.1 Achromobacter sp. | reverse complement strand
GGGGCGCCCGTTTTCATTTGGGATGGTAAAACCTAGCTTCTCACATACTCTGGAGACGACATGCTGGCCGATGCAATGTATGCCTGGTTCCACTACCTGGCGATCTTCGTACTGGTGGTGGTCCTGACTGCCGAAGCGGTATTGCTGCGCCCGGACCTGACGCCCGCCGGCGTGAAGCGCCTGATCATCTATGACCGGCTCTACGGTGTCAGCGCGATCCTCGTTTTGGTCACCGGTGTGCTGCGCCTGACCCTCGGCGCCAAGGGCGCCGCGTTCTACATGGGCAATCCCTGGTTCCACGCCAAGATTTCGCTCTTCGTCGTCATCGCGCTCTGTTCCATACCGCCCACGCTCACCTTCCTGCGTTGGGCAAAGCAACGGCGCCAGCAGCCGGAGTTCGTCCCCGCCCTGCCCGAGATCAAGCGCGCGCGGCGCTGGGTCATGATCGCCTCGCACCTGTTCATTTTCCTGCCGCTCTTTGCGGTGCTGATGGCGCGCGGCATCGGCTATTGATTCGACCCGCTAGGGGCAGCGCGCGCGGGCCGGGCGTTGCGGCTCCTTGCCGTCGATGATGAAAGTGTCGAAGGTAAACACGCCCGCCGCCTCGTTGTCCAAGATACTGATGACCTCGCCCTGCAGCGTCTGCATGACGGACATGCCCTCGGGCACGTCGTCATGGCCAGGCCGGGTCGCGGCCTGCCCGCTCGGCGTGAACACCAGGACGCCAGGGTACGGCTCGTCCTTATCCCCCGCGCGCCGGGCCGTCTTCAATTGCGTGCCGGCGGCATAGGTCAAGCCGCCGAACTGCGTGCGGCACGCAAGCTCGGCGTCCGTGACCCGTATTACGTTGCGCGACGCATCCAGGTAGATGCTGGGGCGGCTCAGAAACATCCCGAACACGCGCACGGCACTGGCGCCGTTGACCTCGATCCGCCAACGATCGGGGTCGCGCGAACCATCGGTGTAGACGGTGCCGCTCGAGCCGCGCAGCACGGCGCCAGACTCGATGACCACGTCCGCGGCCTCGTTGCCCTCGGCTAGCACGCATTGCACGAGCGCCTTCATGGCCCCGTCCGGGGCCACATCGAACTCGATGTCCTGCGCGCTGTCGCATCGCCAGCCCTGGATCGCCTGAGCGCCCGCGCCGCGCAGGATCACCGTGCGCGGATCCCTGCCGAGGATGGCATAGGTTTCCTTGTCGTACCGGGTGTCGAGATAGCGCCGCGCCGATGTCGCCCGGAGCCCGAGAATGGACACTGCTTGCGGAAAGCTGGCTTGGACATAAGTGTCCAGATTGCCTTCGTCCTGCAGCTTCAGGCGCGTGCCGGCAGGCATGACCACGCCGCCGACCGTCGTCGGCTCGTGCAATGTCACGTTGCGCGCCGCTTCCCGCCGTTCGCCCTCTCTTTCCACCTGCCAGATCACGGCCTGGAACCAGGCATAGAAGCTGAATGGCGCGGCAAGCACCAGGCAAAGCAGGAGCGACGTCTTCCAGTATTTACGGACCGTGCGGCGCGCGCCGCCGCTAACTGCCAGGAGCAGCGCCCAGAACAGCAGCAACAGACCGGCGAAGAAGCCGGCTGATAGAAGCATGAAAAAGCCGGCGGAGGGTAGTGCTATCGGAATCATGGCAGCGATGATATCCGCAACCGGCGAGGCACGACTTTAAGAATTTTGCTAAAGACTCGGCCCAGGGGATGGACTGTAATCACCGTTGTCGACAATCTACGGTGACAGCGCTGCCGACACCCTGTTTCCTAACCCTCTCAGCACGTCAAACAACATGAAATCCAAAGTGTCTGTGGCGCTCGCCCTCGTGGCCGCCGCTTCGTTTTCGCAACCCGCATTCGCCGTCGACGGCACCATCACTTTCACGGGTGCCGTGTCTGCAACCACCTGCACGATCAACGGCAACGAGACCGGCAGCAACAACTTCGACGTCCTGATGCCGACGGTCGGCGTCGATTCCCTGGCATCAGCCGGCGAAACCGCCGGCAACACGCCGTTCACCATCCGCCTGACCGCCTGCACGCCCGATACCGGCATGGTCCACACCCTCTTTGAACCGGGCGCCGGGGGCAATGCCGCAACAGGCAACCTGACGATCGCCGCAGGTGGCGCGGCAAACGTTGAAGTCCGCCTGTTGAATGGCGACGAGTCCCCCATCAATGTCACCGTGGCGGATGCTGCCCAAAACTCCCACGCTGTTGCCCTTGTCGGCGGCGAAGCAACGCTGCCGTACATCGCTCAATACTTTGCGTTGGGGCCCGCCGGTGCCGGCACCGTAAACGCCACCAGCAAGTACACCATCATCTACCCGTAAGCCACAAGGCACTGTGTTTGGCATGGCATGAAGCCGCCCGGATCAGTAATCAATATCCCCGTTTACAGTCCAGGGAACCGATGAAACCATTCAAAATAACTCTCGCAGCCGGCGCGTTGGCAACCTGTATCGTCACGGCGGCCCCGGCCGTCGCGTCCGTCGTCATCGGCGGTACGCGAATTATTTATGAAGCCGGGCAGGCTGAAGTCAACGTCAAGCTAAAAAACGAGGGCGCGCGGCCCGCCCTGACGCAAGCGTGGATCGACAAGGGGGACACCAAGGCGGCGCCTGGTTCGATACAGGTGCCGTTTATCGTCACCCCGCCGGTCACCCGTATTGATCAGGGCAAGGGCCAGACCCTGCGTCTGATGCATACGGGCGAAACGATGATCCAGGACAAGGAATCCGTGTTCTGGCTCAACGTGCTGGAGATTCCTCCCAAGGACAAGGGCAACCAGAACCTGCTGCAGATGGCCTTTCGCTCGCGCATCAAACTGTTCTACCGTCCGGCGGGGCTTCAGGGCAGGTCCGATGACGCGCCAGCGCAAGTGATCTGGCGTTTGGTGAAGTCCGGTTCTAGCCACGCCATTGAAGCCACAAATCCCACGCCGTATCACGTCACCTTCGTTGAAGTCGACGTCGTGGGCAGCGGCAAGATCGCCAAGTTCACCGATGGCGACATGCTGGCCCCCGGCGAGAAAAAAATCCTTCCTCTTGTGGGCGACGTGGATCACGGCGCAAACACCGAAGTCGTGTACCGCTACTTGAATGACTACGGTGGCGCGGTCAAAGGCGCCCGGCCCATTGCGCCGCCCTGATCGTACGTAAGCATCTCACGCGCACATCCAGCGCGTTCATCTTCCCCCCAAACACCAATCTTCCGACGCCTATCGGGCGGCGCCCGCGGCAGGCAAAAGCCCGCCCGCAGCGCCGCGCCCGCTTGCGCGCGCTCCAAAAATGACGGATCCCTCAACCACGCCGCGACACGCGCTTGCCGCAATCACACTAAGTCTGCTCAATGCATCTGCCTGTGCTTTTGGCGCAGAACTCGCGGCCCTGGATGCGGACGTGGAGTTCAACGCAGCGTTTCTGGGCGGCGCAGGCGTCGATGTCAGCCAGTTCGCGCGATCAAACACCGCGGTACCGGGAATCTATCGCCTGGATCTGCTCGTCAACGACCGCTGGCTGGGTCGCGCCGACGTGCGCATCGGCAACCCTTCGTCAGGTAGCGCCTTGGCCCAGGCGTGTTTCGACGAGGCGCTGCTGGATCGCGCGGGCATTGACCTTGGCAAATTGGAGGCCAACCTTGCCGAACAGCTCAGCGGCGGGCAGTGCGTTGCGCTGCCTGATCTCGTGAAGGACGCTCGCGCGGATTTCGATCCGGGCGAACAGCGGCTGAACCTGACGGTGCCGCAGGCATCGCTGATCCGGCAGGGCCGCGGTTACGTGGACCCCCGCCACTGGGACGAAGGTGTAGGGGCCGCGCTATTGAATTACAACGCCAACTTCTACAGTTCCCGCGCTTATGGCACGTCCACGACACAGAGCTTTGCTGGACTCAATGCCGGCGTGAATCTGGGCGCCTGGCGCTTTCGTCATACCGGCAACGCGACGCACGGCAGCAAGAGCGGCCTGCAATATCAAAGCGTGCAAACCAATCTGCGGCGCAACGTCGCCGGCATCAAGAGCCAACTGGTCATCGGGGACGCCTTTACCGATGGATCCACCTTCGACAGTGTCGGGTTCCGCGGCGTGCAACTGTCCAGCGACGATCGCATGTACCCCGAATCGCAGCGCGGCTTTGCGCCCACCATACGCGGGATCGCGAACACCAACGCGCGCGTGCAGGTCCGCCAGACCGGCAACATCATCTACGAAACGACGGTGGCGCCGGGACCGTTCGTCATTGATGACCTTTACGCCACGGGATACGGCGGCGACCTCGAAGTGGTGGTCAACGAAGCCGATGGCCGCGTCCTGGTGTCCCTGGTTCCTTTCTCAAGCGCGGTAAATTCGCTGCGTCCCGGGATCACCCGATACAGCCTGACGGCGGGCCAATACCGGAATGCGCAGACAAGCGATCGGCCGCTGATGGCGCAGGCGACCGTGCAACATGGCATCAGCAATCTGGTCACGGCCTACGGGGGGGTGACGGTTGCCGAAGGCTACCGCGCGGTCTTGGGCGGCGCGGCGCTCAACACCGGCTTCGGCGCGTTTGGCCTGGACGCTACCCAGGCGGCCACGCGCTTGCCCAAAGAAGACAACCGCAATGGCCAAAGCGTAAGGCTGAGCTACTCCAAGTTTCTCGAACCCACCAAGACAAGCGTCACGCTGGCCGCCTACCGATATTCCAGCCGGGGGTATCTGAGCCTGACCGACGCCATGGAACTGAAAGCCCGGCAATGGCACGGTCCACGCGTGGGCCAGTACGGGACACAGCGGGGCCGCCTGCAGGCCACGATCAATCAACGCCTGCCGCCCGGTTATGGATCACTCTATTTCACCGGATCGACCCAGAATTACTGGGATCGGTCCGGCCGTGACACGCAGATCCAGTCTGGCTACAGCAATAGCTACAAAAGCGTGAACTACGGCGTTTCGGTATCCCGCCAGCTTAACGTGGGCACCCAGAAATGGGACAACCAGGTCATGCTCAACCTGGGCATACCGCTAGGACGGGGGCAGAACCGAGCCTATGCCTCCACCAGCCTCCAAAAGGGATCGGACGGCTCGAGCAGCATCCAGCAATCGGTGGCCGGATCGCTCGGCGCGGACAACGCGTTTCGTTATGGCGTCAGCGCCGGGCGCGGCACGACGCGCAATGGCTCGGGCAACACCAACGTGGGCGCCAATGCCTCGTACATCACGCCCCTGACCGCCGTATCGGCCAACGCCAGCTCGGGTTCAAACTACACGCAATATGGCGCGGGCATTTCCGGAGGCGTCGTCGCTTATGGCGGCGGTGTCGTCTTTACGCCGACCACCGGCGAAACCCTGGCTATCGTCGAGGCGAAAGACGCCGCCGGCGCGCGCGTGCTCAGCGGCAGCGGTCTGCGCCTGGATCCATGGGGCCGGGCAATCGTTTCAACGCTTATGCCCTACGCGAAGAACAGCATCGAACTCGATCCCAAAGGCCTGCCCATGAACGTGGAGCTCAAGGCGACCGAACAGCATGTGGCGCCCACCGCCGGCGCGGTGGTTCTTGTGAACTTCGAAACCGAAAACACCGGCAATGCTGCGCTGCTGACCGTGGCCACGAGCGGCGGCGAACCCCTTCCCTTTGGCGCAGACGTGCAGGATGCAGACGGAAAAAGCGTTGGCGTCGTGGCGCAGGGCGGCCGCATCCTGGCGCGGGGATTGACGCGCGCCAAGGGCACCTTGACCGTGAAGTGGGGCGCGCACGATCGCGATGTGTGCACGATCGACTACGCACTTGCCGCGCAGCCCCAAAAGGACGGGTCCTTGCCGCGAGTCATCGGTCTGCTGTGCAAGCGGCCGGAATCAACCACCTAGCCAGGCATTGACGATGAAAACACTGATGAAGAAGGCCGGCGGACACGTCGCGCCCGCGCTGCTTGCGCTGCTGGGCTCCACAAGTTCGTGGGCCGCAGCCACGTGCTCCCAATCCGTGGCCACCGTAACGGTCTCTCCCCCCACCAGCATTACGGTGCCCCGCGACGCAGCCAATGGCGCCTCTCTCACGGGCTGGTTCTCAAGCGAAGCGGTGACCGACTGGTACACGTGCATAGCCACGGCGGCCACGGGCACGGGAACGGGGTTCCAGATGCTCCGGCCCAGCGCGGGACAAACCACGGCAGTGGAGGGTGTCACCTACGAAGTTTTCGCGACCGGCGTCGATGGCATCGGTGTGATCGTCAGCGCCCGCACCTATGCCAATGGCTGCGGATGGGAACCTTTCGCGCCGGTAAACGCGAATTGGACGGGTTGGGGATGCAATAGCCAAGGTACTGTCACCAACGGCGGGCAGCTACGCGCAATGTTCGTCAAGACCGGGCCGATTCCCGCCGGATACGTGCCGCCAACGCTCTTTGCGGTTGCCGCATCAGTCTCGAATGTCTTCACCACCAACCTTGTACCCGATCCGGCCCTGCAGATCAGATTCGTTACCACGGGGCTGAACGTCACCTCGCTGGCCTGCGCCACGCCCGATGTCGACGTGTACCTTGGCTCGCACAGATCTTCCATCTTTACGGGCATCAACTCCGCCAGCCCGGCCGCTACATTCGATATCTCTTTGAATAACTGCCCGGCGGGGTTGAGCGCCATCCACTACCAGATCGACGCCGTCACCTCCGTGGTGGACGCAGCGAACGCCGTGGTGAACCTGGACGCCAGTTCATCGGCTGCGGGCGTGGGCGTGCAGTTGCTGGATGGCGAAGGAAACCCCTTGCCCCTGGGAACGAAGCGGCCCCTTACGGGCTACAACGGCGCAACCGGCGGCAGCTTCAAGATTCCTTTGCGGGCCAGGTACCGCCAAACCGCCGGCACCATCACACCCGGTTCCGCGAACACGGCGATGACCTTCACGATCGATTACCTGTAAAAAAACGCCAGTCAGCGCTTTGCTGACTGGCGTTTGCAGGAAGGTGGTGCCTTCCCGGCGTGTAGTGCGGATTAACGCTTGTCCATCGGGGGCACGTCGCGCGTGACCGAACCGGTGAACAACTGGCGCGGACGGCCGATCTTGTAGTCGGGATCGGACAGCATTTCGTTCCACTGGGCAATCCAGCCCACCGTGCGGGCCAGCGCGAAGATGGCCGTGAACAGCGAGGTCGGG
>DALZRX010000166.1:0-8178 GCA_032015805.1 Achromobacter sp. | reverse complement strand
CGCGGCATGCGCAACCGCGCGTGATAGACCGAGCCGGTCCGCGTGTGCACCCGGCCAGCGGCATCGGGACAACGCTCGATGTCGCCGTCGAACACGTCCGCGTAGCGATACACGCCCAGAGCGGTCGCGGCCAGCCCCAGCGCATGCAGCGCGCGCCGGTTCGCGCCAATGAGAAGGTCGCCCTGAAAAGCGAGCAGCGCTTCGCCCGGCTGGCCCAGCCCGGCGCGGTCCGCGTGCAGGCGCAGCACGGCGCATTGTTCATAAGAGGCGTCGAACAGTTGATGCTCGATGCGGTCCACGGCCTCACGCACCAGCGCCAGCACATCGGGGCGCACGTCGCGCGCCTGGCTTGAGAGGTCCAGCACACCCAGCGTGCGCCCCTCGCTGTCGGTAATGGGCACGGCCGCGCAGGTGAGGATGCGGTTGGGCTCGAAATAGTGTTCGGCGCCGTGCACGGCGATGGGACGGCCTTCGACCAGCGCGGTGCCAATGGCATTGGTGCCGGCAGCGGCTTCGTCCCAGGGTGCGCCGGGCATCAGGGCCACGCGCGAGGCGCGATGCGCAAACCCCGTATCGCCGTCCGAGTCCAGCACCAGGCCCTGCGCGTCCGACAGGATCACCAGGTTGCCACTGCCGCCGGCCTGGCGACGCAGATAGGCGATGGCGGGTTCGGACATGCGGCGCAGCGCCTCGTTGCGCTGCTGGGCCTCCCGCAGTTCGCCTTGCGTCATGAGTTCGGCGCGGCGCACGCCCCGCATGTCGAAACCCAGGTCGGCACAGCGGCGCCAAGACCGCAGGATCGGTTCGGCGACCATGCCGCCGGGCACCGCGCCCTGCTGGTTGAACAGCAGCCGCGCCTGCGTCAGCGTCTGCCGACGGGAGTGAGTGGCCATGCATGTCTCCTAGGACCGGCGTTCTGCGACGCCTGTTCTGCGACACCTGTTGCGCGACACCGTCGCGGATTGCGACAGTGTGCATGCCAGGCAGGGCGGCTTGCCACCCCTTGGGCGCTGCGTTGCCCAGGGTCAACCCGCAATCGAAAATCTACTTTCGCACGCGTGCCCCGGCGCTGTCCAGCGGGGATGCCCCGACTGGCATGCGTTTTGCTTGATACGAAACAGGCAGCCCACTGCCGCCATCCCAACGATACGGAGACAAGCATGGACATTGCGACCCGCGTTACCCCGGAGACCTACGGCACCCGCCTGGACCTCAAGACGCAGTACGACAACTTCATCGACGGCAAATGGCAGTCGCCCGCGGATGGCGAATACTTCGACAACGTCACGCCCGTCACGGGCCAGACCCTGACTCGCAACGCGCGCTCGAAAGAGCGCGACATCGAACTGGCGCTGGACGCCGCACATCGCGCCGCGCCGAAATGGGGTTCGACCCCGGCCGCCGAGCGCGCCCGCATGCTGATGAAGATCGCGGACGTCATGGAAGCCAACCTGGAGCGCCTGGCCACGGCGGAAACCTGGGACAACGGCAAGCCCATCCGCGAAGCCCGCGCCGCCGACATCCCGCTGGCCATTGACCACTTCCGCTATTTCGCCTCGTGCATCCGCAGCCAGGAAGGCGGGCTGTCCGAGATCGATCACGACACGGTGGCCTACCACTTCAACGAACCGCTGGGCGTGGTCGGCCAGATCATCCCCTGGAACTTCCCCATCCTGATGGCCGCATGGAAGCTGGCGCCCGCCTTGGCCGCGGGCAATTGCGTCGTACTCAAGCCGGCTGAGCAGACGCCGCTGGGCATCCTGCTGCTGATGGAACTGATCGGCGACATCCTGCCGCCGGGCGTGGTGAACGTGGTGACGGGCTTCGGCCTGGAAGCCGGCAAGCCGCTCGCATCCAGCAAGCGCATCGCCAAGATCGCCTTCACCGGTGAAACCACCACCGGGCGGCTGATCATGCAGTATGCGTCGCAGAACATCATCCCGGTCACGCTGGAACTGGGCGGCAAGTCGCCCAACATCTTCTTTGAAGACGTGGCCGCGCAGGACGACGACTTCCTGGACAAGGCCGTCGAAGGCTTCGTCATGTTCGCGCTCAACCAGGGTGAGGTGTGCACGTGCCCCAGCCGCGCCCTTATCCAGGAATCGCTCTACGACAGGTTCATGGAGCGTGCGCTCAAACGCGTCGCAGAAATCAAGCAGGGCAATCCGCTGGACGCCGAGACGATGCTGGGCGCGCAGGCCTCCACCGAACAACTCGAGAAGATCCTTTCCTACCTCGACATCGGCAAGCAGGAAGGCGCCGACGTGCTGGCTGGCGGCTCGCGCGCGCAACTGCAGGGCGCACTGGAAGGCGGGTATTACGTGCAGCCCACCGTGTTCAAGGGCCACAACAAGATGCGCGTGTTCCAGGAGGAAATCTTCGGGCCGGTCGTGGCGGTCACCACGTTCAAGGATGCCGACGACGCGCTGGCGCTGGCCAACGACACGCTATACGGGCTGGGCGCAGGCATCTGGTCGCGCGACGCCAACACGTGCTACCGGATGGGACGCGCGATCAAGGCGGGCCGGGTGTGGACCAACTGCTATCACGCGTATCCGGCGCACGCGGCGTTTGGCGGCTACAAGCAATCCGGCATCGGACGCGAAAACCACAAGATGATGCTCAATCACTACCAGCAGACGAAGAACCTGCTGGTGAGCTACTCGCCGAAGAAGCTGGGTTTCTTCTGATCCGTCCATCCTGAGCCGCTTGCGCGGCAATCCATGCGCGCCGGGTCCGCCCGGCGCGCCGCGAGGTATCCGGCTATGCCAGAGCACACGCCACGCGTGGTTGCGACCGACGAGGCGCGCCACCTGATCGACACCCTGCGCGCCAAGCACGGCCCGCTGATGTTCCACCAGTCCGGCGGCTGCTGCGACGGCAGTTCGCCCATGTGTTATCCACAGGGCGAGTTCATGGTGGGCGGCTCGGACGTCCTGCTGGGCGAACTGGAAGGCTGCCCGTTCTGGATCGGCGAGGACCAGTTCGCTTACTGGGAACACACCCAACTGGTCATCGACGCCGTGCCAGGACGCGGCGGCGCCTTTTCGCTGGACAGCGCGGAGGGCAAGCGCTTTCTGCTGCGGTCGCGGCTCTACTCCGACGAAGAGTGGGCCAACGTGGGGCCGGTGACGAAGGGATAGCGTGCAGCGCGCGTCTACCCGCGCCTGCCGTGGCCGCCGCCTCGTGGCGGCGTGTCGTCTTGAAGGCCGGCGCGTTCGGCCTGTTTCCATTGGAAGGACACCCGGCGGATGCGGGCGGCGCGAAATTGCGTGAACGTGCGGCCGCCCGGCATGGGCGCACCGCGATAGGCGCTGCTTGCGTTTTTCATTGCTGATGGTGCGTTGACGAGAAATCTTGCGATGCGTGGCCGACAATGCGGAGGTGGCGAGGCGCGGCCGGGGAGGCGCGGCCGGCGAGGCGCGGCTTCCGAGGCTGGCCGGCGTTAAACGCGCGAGGGCGGCGCCCAGGCGCTGGCGGGGGCTTTGCGCCGCGTCCACTCCAGCGCGTCTTCCAGGCGATCGTTGCCCCAGAACATTTCACCCTCCACAAAAAAGGTGGGCGCCCCGAACAGGCCCAGATTGCGCGCGCGGTCCACCTGCTTGCGCAGCGCTTCCTTGGCGCTCTCGGTCTTGGCCCGTGCAATGAGGGCGTCGGCATCCAGCGACAGGCCGGTGAGCAGATCGTGCACCACGTCTTCGGCCTGGATGTCGAGGTCATGCTGGAAGTTCGCCCGGAACACCGCCACGCAAAATTCGCGGCCCCACGGCTCGTTCTGGCCCAGCAGCGCAATGCGCGCGGGCAGCACGCTCATGCGCGGAAAGAGGCGCGGGCGGTTGTAGACCACGCCATACTTGTCGGCCAGGCGCGCGATGTCGCGCATCATGTAGGCGCCCTTGCCAGGGAACAGCCGGAACGGCGTGTCGTTCCAGCCCTGGGCCTGGAAGATCGGCCCAAGCAGAAACGGCCGCAGGTCGACGATGACACCGGCCTCCCGCGCGAGGCTGTCGATGCGTTCGATCGCCAGATAGCTGTAGGGGCTGGCGAAATCGAACCACATTTCGATGCGGGGCGTATCGGGCAAGGATGCGGTCATGACAGCAACTCCGGTTGGCCTGCATGGCGGGGCGTGGCGGCGCCATGCAGCGCCTCACCCCAACCCTGTGAAAGTAGCGCGACCTGCGCATCCGGCAGGCCGCTGATGACGACGTCGCGATTGCTGTGCACGGTCAGGGTTTCGCCCGCTTGCAGCACGCTGTCATCGAAGCGGCGGTATTCGGAGATCCACAAGGTGCCGGCGTGACACACAATGCGGACGCCCGAAGCGCGCTTGAGCAGCATAGTCGAGCCACCGGCCAAACGGAATGACATACCCGCAGTGCAATAGAACTGGATCATGGCGTACCTCCCGGCCGCGGCGGCGGCTATCGCGGCGGATGACCACGATTTTGTCGCGGTCACCCAACGTCTGAGTCATATTGGACGCCGCGGCGTACTATTGCTCAAGCGACATTTCCGCCCGATACGCATGAGTTTCACGAATGCCATACCCGCTTGCGAAACTGCCTCCGCTTGACCTCGTCCGCGGCTTCGTCGCCGTCGGTCGCCGCATGAGCATCACGCTCGCCGCGCAGGACCTGCACGTCACGCAGTCCGCCGTCAGCCGCCAGATCCGCGCGCTGGAAGCGCATCTCGGGGTGCCTTTGCTGGTGCGGGGCTTTCGCAGCGTGACCTTCACCTCCGAAGGCGCGCAGCTCTTTCGCATGGCGGACGTCTGGCTCAGCCAGCTCGGTGACCTGACCGAACAACTGCGCGCGCCCGAGCGGCGCACCCCCGTTACGGTCACCACCACCATCGGCGTGGCCTCGTTGTGGCTGCTGCCCCGGCTGGGTGACTTCCAGGCGGCGCATCCGGACATCGACGTGCGGGTGGCTGCCGACAACCGGCTGATCGACATCGACCGCGAAGCCGTGGACATCGCCATCCGCTACAGCGAGCGCAACACGGTGCCCGATGGCGCGGTGTGGCTCTTTGGAGAGTCCGTGGTGCCGGTGGCCCACCCTTCGCTCAAGGCCCGCGAACTCGACGCGCGCGAGCTGCAGCGCCACGTCCTGCTGGAGTTCGACGACCCGACACGCCCGTGGCTGCAATGGTCGGAATGGCTGAGCGCGCGCGGCCTGGGCCGCGTCCGCCCCAAAGGCATGCTGCGTTTCAACCAGTACGACCAGATCGTGCATGCGGCGCTGGCGGGACACGGTATCGCGCTGGGCCGTCTGGCGTTGATCGCGCCCATGCTGGCGGACCGGCGGCTGGCGCTCGTCGGCAGCCCCGAGGCCAGCGCCACCGAACACGCCTACTGGCTGGTCCGCAATGCGCGGCGCAGCACTTCAGACGCGGACGTCGTCACGCAATGGCTGGTCGAACAGGCCGCCGCAACCGCGCGCGACCTGCCCGGCCGAGACCCTGCCGTTCAGTCCACCACAACCTGCACCTGACCGGCAGCCATCTCGCCGATCACGGCCGCCTGGCCGAAACCCTGCTCGTGGAAAATCTTGAGCACGGCATCGGCCGCCTCTGGCGCGCACGACACCAGCAGCCCGCCCGAGGTCTGCGGATCCGTCAGCAGCGCGCGCTGTGCATCCGACATGCCGGCGCCCAGGCGCACCGATTCACCATACGAAGCCCAGTTCCGGCCCGACGCCCCCGTAATCACCCCGTCCGCCGCAAATTCCTGCACGCCCGGCAACCAGGGCAGCGCACCCAGCCGCACGCGGGCAGTCAGCTTTGCGCCGCGCGCCATCTCCAGCGCATGGCCCAACAAACCAAAGCCCGTCACGTCGGTGATCGCGTGCACGCCATCCAGCGCGGCCAGCGCCGGCCCCGGGCGATTCAAGCGCGTCGTCGTGTCGATCATCACTCGGTAGCCGTCCGCGTCCAGCCGGTTCTTCTTCAACGCCGCCGACAGGATCCCCACGCCCAGCCCCTTGCCCAGGATCAACACGTCGCCCGCGCGAGCCTCCGCGTTGCGCTTGATCCTGTCAGGATGCACCAGCCCCATCGCGGCCAGGCCATAAATGGGTTCGACCGAATCGATGCTGTGGCCGCCGGCCACCGGAATGCCCGCGTCCGCGCAGACCGATTCGCCGCCCTTCAGGATCTCGGCGATCACGCTGTGCGGCAGCACATTGATCGGCATGCCCACGATGGCCAGCGCCATGATCGGCGCGCCGCCCATCGCGTACACATCCGACAGCGCATTGGTCGCGGCGATCCGGCCGAAGTCGAAAGGATCATCCACGATGGGCATGAAAAAGTCCGTGGTGGCGATGAGCGCCTGCTCGTCGTTCAGCCGGTACACCGCCGCGTCATCCGCGGTTTCCGTCCCCACCAACAGATTTGGATAGCTGGCCGCGGGGCCGAACCGCGCCAGCAGCGCCGACAGCACACCGGGCGCAATCTTGCAGCCGCAACCGCCGCCATGCGACAGCGAGGTCAAGCGCGGCACGTTCGTGGATGCTGCTTCCTGGGTCATCTCAGTCTCCGTGGGTCAATCGGAAAAAGGATAGCACCGCCCCCGCGATTGGCCCTATGATCAACCGCAGCCAGGCCTCTCGTCATTCAACTGCACGCTTGCTGGAGTCCGCCTTGATCAGCCGCCGCCGCCTCCTGCAAACCGGCCTGTCGCTCGCGGCCCTGCCCGGCTGGGCCCGCGCCGCCAACGAAGCCCCCCTCAAGGCCGCCACCGGCCCCGACTGGGTCGCATGGACCGGCCCCACCCTCCCGCTCGTCCTGCCCGACCTCGGCGGCCGCGAGCAAAAGCTTTCCGCCTGGCGCGGCAGCGTCGTCATCGTCAGCTTCTGGGCCACATGGTGCGAACCGTGTCGCGACGAAATCCCCATCATGTCCACCATGGCCAAGCGTCACCGCGAAGAAGGCCTGCGCCTCGTCGCCGTCAATGTCGGCGAGCCACCGGCAAAGATCTCCGCCTTCCTGAAGAAGACCCCCGTCTCCGGCATGGTCCTGCACGACCGCAACAGCACCGCATCCAAAAAATGGGACGCCGCCGCGCTGCCCGCCAACTACCTCGTCGACCGCGGCGGCACGATCCGGTATTGGCACCTGGGCGAACTGGATTGGAAGTCACACAGCGTGGGTGGCGTGGTCACCCGCATGTTGCGCAGTTGAGGCGACGACGGCGTGGGCAGGCAGACCGGTGTCTGACACCCGTTTAGAGCGCATTGAATCGGGCCAACGTCTCGTCAGGGTGCCAGACACCTCGTCCAAGCGCAGCGTCGCGTCAGGATGCCAGCCATTTCCCCCAGCGACCGACCGATCAGTCACCGACCGAGCACGTGGTGGCGCGGGGTCCGTGTTGCGGGCCGTTCAGATGGTGCCCGGCGGAATCCGAAGGCGGACGAGGATGAGCGCGGGGGAGTCCGGAACGAAGGCTCCGGACCGCCATCGAAGGCCCGCAACGCGGACCCCGCGACGCCGCGGGCGGCAGAAGACCCCTTCCAACGCGGACAAGTGAGCAAACCTGCAAGCCACTCAAGAAGATTCGTTATTGTGACGGAAACCTTCTCCCCGCGACCGACCAATCAATCACCGACCGAGCACGTGGTGGCGCGGGGTCCGTGTTGCGGGCCGTTTAGATGGTGCCCGGCGGAATCCGAAGGGAGCCGAAGGCGGACGAGGATGAGCGCGGGGAAGTCCGGAGCGAAGGCTCCGGACCGCCATCGGAGGCCCGCAACGCGGACCCCGCGACGCCGCGGGCGGCAGAAGAACCGCCCCAACACGTGCAAGTGAGCAAACCTGCAGGCCACTCAAGAAGATTCGTTAGTGTGACGGAAACCTTCTCCCCAGCGACCGACCGATCAGTCACCGACCGAGCACGTGGTGGCGCGGGGTCCGTGTTGCGGGCCGTTCAGATGGTGCCCGGCGGAATCCGAAGGCGGACGAGGATGAGCGCGGGGGAGTCCGGAACGAAGGCTCCGGACCGCCATCGAAGGCCCGCAACGCGGACCCCGCGACGCCGCGGGCGGCAGAAGACCCCTTCCAACGCGGACAAGTGAGCAAACCTGCAAGCCACTCAAGAAGATTCGTTATTGTGACGGAAACCTTCTCCCCGCGACCGACCAATCAATCACCGACCGAGCACGTGGTGGCGCGGGGTCCGTG
>DALZRX010000165.1:0-8197 GCA_032015805.1 Achromobacter sp. | reverse complement strand
GCGCAAAAAGCGTGGCCACCCCAGCGTTGCCCCCGCCGCAAGCGCAGCGGTTCGGGCCCACGCACTGCCGGATCTGCCGGCGGGCGCGCTGCGCGTCATGGGAATGGCGAGCGCCCGGCGGTCGCGCTCCATCTTGGCCAGAAGGGCCTCCTTGTCAGCCAGCGTGGTCGTCTTGGGCATAATGGCTCCGTGCAGCAGCGGTATCGAGGCGCACTTGATGGCTCAGTTCTGAAAAGGGCGATCCCTTCGGCGCGCTACGTTTCGAAATGGCCAGGGAAATCAGCGTGATGAGCAACCAGGCGCCCGCGACAAGCCACGCCGCCAGCTTGCGATACTCGGTGTCCCAGAAGCTGACGATGGCGGCCACCGATACAAATCCCAAGGTGCCCAATCCGCAAAACACCAGGGCGACGCTGCCGATCACCGTGGCGACCAGCGCGGCCCGGTACAGGGACAGTTCGATGCCGATCAATTCGACATAATCCCCCGAGCGTTCGGCGGCGAACGCCGCGATGCGGCGCAATCTGCGCAGTCGTTCCGAAATCATGGCGTCTCCTTGGGTATGGGCGGCATGCAATCAGCAAATTGCATTCCGGCTGGTCCAACGCCTTGCCCGAATGTTTGCGATGACGGGCTTAGCGGCCCATCTGGTTCGATTTGTGGCCCCCACTGCCTGCCCGGCCGCCGGGCGGCGATCCGTCGGGCGGCGATCCGTCGGGCGGCGATCCGTCGGGCGGCGATCCGTCGGGCGGCGGATTGGCGCGCGATCCTTTTACCGTCCCTTGTCCTTGAATCGACTGCGGGGCGCGCTCGCCGGGGCTGGCCGCCGGCATGTTGGGATTGGACGGCGTCTGGCTAGCCGTGTTGGCACCATCGGCGATTGCAAGCGGCACGCCGGCCAGGCAAGTTCGAGATGGCTTCATGGCGGTCTCCGGTAAGGGTGAGAAGGCCGGAGCAAACGCCATTCCCACCCCAGGCGCTACGACCGCCCGGCGGCCCGCCCTCCCGTCAGGCGGAGCAATAACCCCGCCAGTTGCTCAAGCCGGTAAGGCTTGGACAAGAGCGGAATACCCTCTTGCCCTGCCCTTTTTACTTCCTCGCCCAAAAAACCGGTTATCAAGGCCACCGGCAGGTCCGGCCGTTGAAGCCGCACTTCTCGCGCCAGTTCTATGCCGCTTTTGCCCCCGGGCATCATGGCGTCCGTCAGCATGACGTCCACGACGCCGCCGCCATTCAGCGCCTCCAACGCTTCGGCCGCACTGGCGGCGGGCGTGACAACATAGCCCAGTTCTTCCAGCATGCTGGCGGTCAGGGCGGCGACTTCAGCGTCGTCTTCGACCAGCAATACGTTCAGCGACGTAGGGCGCTCGTGGACCGTGCCGGTGTCGGCCGGCCTGCCCTGCCCGGCCAGCCGCTTCGTCGACCGTGGCAGGCAGACCGAGACTGTCGTGCCAACGTTCATTTCGGTGGAGAGTTCGATGGCGCCGCCCGACTGTTTGGCAAAGCCATAGGCCTGCGCCAATCCCAGCCCCGACCCCTTGCCGACGTCCTTGGTCGTGAAAAACGGTTCAAAAACGCGTTCCGCCACCGCCGCGCTCATGCCTGTTCCGGTGTCCGAGACACGCAGCGCGATGTGGTCGACGGTCAACTCCCCCTTGCCGGATGCGGGCACATTCTCGGTCCGGATTTCGATGACGCCGCCGTTCGGCATCGCATCACGCGCGTTGACCGCCAGATTCAGGATCACGAGTTCCAATTCGCCCGGGTCGACCTCGATCGGCCATATGTCGTCAGCCAACGCCAATGCCACGACGATGTCGCCGCGCAGGCTGCGTTCCAACATTTCGAGCATGTTGCGGATGACCGTGTTCAGGTCCAGGACCTTCGGGCGCAAGGCCTGGCGGCGGGCGAACGTCAGCAGTTGCCGGGACAACGACGCCCCGCGGTCCACCGCCTGGCGCATCGAGCCATACAGGCGGGCGCGCCTCGCGTCATCAATGGGGCGCTGCAGCATTTGCAGCCCCCCGGATATGACCATCAGCAGATTGTTGAAATCGTGGGCCACGCCACCCGTCAACTGACCCAGCGCCTCAAGTTTCTGCGCCTGGCGCAGCGATTCCTCGATCTTGCTGCGCTCGCGAATCTGTTGCTGAAGCTCTGCATTGGCGATTTCCAGTTCGCGGGTCCGGCTTGCCACGACCGATTCGAGCGCCTGGGCGGCCTGCTTCTCCACCTCTAGCAGCGCCCGGATTTCATATTGACGCATCCGGGCGCGTGCCGCCGTCTGCACCATGGTCGTCAACGCCAGGCTCTGGACCGGCCGCTCGAGCAGTGACACGTTGCCCAGCATTTCTGTCATCTTCTCGCGCCATCGCACGATCGGTCCGGTTTGCGCCTTGCCGGTCAACACCACAAAGGGCAGCCCCGACCAGGCGGGCTGGGCTTTCAGCCATTCAGCCACCCGCTCCAGATTCTTGCCGAACAGCCCCTCCTCGGTCAGGCAGACCGTCAGGGCGCCCCCGTCGGCCTGCGCCAGCAGGTCTTCTATATCCCGGCAGACCGACGTGACGAATCCGACGCGGTGCAGCAGCCGCGCACCCGCAACCCCGTCCCGGCCGATCGGGGCGTAGACAAGCACGCGGGCTTCGGCGTCCTCAGGACGAAGCATCAGGCTTGCTCGTCAAAAGGCGTACGTGATCGCCCGTGTACTGCGGCGTGCCTGTGAAGATGCCGTGGAATGCCGTCAACGGCGGACCGACCACAAGGCCATTTGCCGACATGCTGAATTCGCGAATCGCGTGCTCGTGCGGGCCGCTGCGCTTCTTGACGACAGACATGGCACGCCGCACTCGCCCGTCGTGCTCGAAATACCGAAGCATGATCACGGTGTCACTGAGATAGCTGATGTCCAACGGCGTTTCCATGGGTCCCACCAAGCCGTGCTGTGCCAGGATCATCACCGTCGTCACGCCCTGCTGGCCAAGGTAGCTCAGGAGTTCGTGCATCTGCAGGATCAGGAACCGGCCGTCGGGCATGGCGTTCAGATAGCCGTTCAGGCTGTCGAACACCACCACCCGCGCGCCATCCTCCTCGACCGCACGACGAACCAGCGCGGTGAACTCGCCCGGCGACATTTCCGCCGGATCGATCTGCTTGAACCGGAGCAAGTCGGCTTCCTGGGCGGCGTCCAGCGGCATGCCAAGCGCACGGGCTCGCGCAAAGAAGGTGCTTCGGGACTCGTCGAATGCAAAGATGGCCGCGTGGTCGCCCCGTTGCGTCGCCGCCAGTGCGTAAGTCGCCGCCAGTGATGATTTCCCGACCCCCGCCGCGCCAATCAGCAGCGCATTTGTCCCGCGGTCCAGTCCCCCGCCCAACAGGGAATCCAGCTCGGCATTGCCGCTCGGTATGGGCGTGGGAGCGAACTGCTTGTGATGCTCGGCCGCGATGAGCCGTGGATAGACCTCCAGCCCCCCTTTCTTGATCGTGAAGTCGTGGTAGCCGCCCCGGAAGTCCATACCGCGCATTTTCAATATGCGCAGTCGCCGTCGCTGGGCGCCGTAGTCGACCGCCAGTTGCTCAAGCGCAATGACGCCGTGCGAGATAGAGTGCAGCTGCAGATCGTCCTCTTTGGCCGCCTGGTCGTCCAACAGGATCACCGTGCATCGGCGATTCGCGAAAAAGTGCTTCAGCGCGAGGATCTGGCGGCGATAGCGCAGGGAGCCCTGGGCCAGCAGGCGCAGTTCCGACAGGCTGTCAATCACGACCCGCGCGGGATCAAGGGCTTCGACCTTGTCCAGGATGAGGCGCGTGGTCTCGGTCAGTTCCATTTCCGCCGGGTGCAAGACCGTCAATTCGCGGTCGGGGTCCAGCACCTCTTCGGACACCAGCTCCAGGATCTCCACGCCATCCAGTGTCCATCCATGCCGGTGCGCGACCAGTTGGAGTTCCGCAGGACTTTCAGAAAGGGCAACATAAAGCGCCCGATCGCCTTGCCGCACGCCTTCCAACAGGAATTGCATGCCCATGGTCGTCTTGCCGGTGCCGGGTCGTCCCTCGAACAGGTACATCTTGTTGGGGTCCAGGCCTCCGCCAAGGATGTCATCAATCCCGACGTTTCCGGTGGAAATCCGGGAATCCGGCTTGTAAGCGGCGTTCTTTTCTTCGATTGTTTCGCTCATGGTTTTCACGCTGGTACGAATGAGGGAAATAGCATATCGCCAACGCCAAACAGGTTCAGCGTCAAGCCTGAAAGATATGTTACCTACTGAATCGCGCGCCGGCCGCGGCGTTTCCGCGGCAACGGCGGACGTGGCGAAACGGGTTGCCAGCGTTTCGGCAGGCTTCAGGTCCGCAAACCCGGCGTAATTCTTTCCGGCGATCGGGCACGGCGCGGTTGACACGACCGTTGTCACCAAACGCCCCGGCCCGCCGGGCAGGCGCATGACACCATCGCCCCAGAAAGCGATAGTCTGACTAGGGTTTTCCCCATAGTTCCCAGCATTGCCTCGAGGACCCACCGCGTATCTTCCACGCGTGGAGAGACACGCCGGCGCCCAGCCGTCATCAATAAGCTGTACGCCCCGCCGGAAGCGCAAAAGCGCGCTTCCCTGCGCATTGCGATCAAGTGCCCTCGTTTCTCCCTGAGGGCTCAATAGCTACAAGGAATACCTTTTGACTCTTTCCAATTTGAAAATCGGCACTCGCCTGGCGATAGGCTTTGCGACGGTTCTATTTCTGCTGATCGCCGCATCATTGTTCAGTGCGTACCAGCTCCACACCATCGCTGAAGCCAATCGCGCGCTGCTTGAAAAGCCGCTCACCAAAGAACACCTCGTCGCGGACTGGAACCGGAACGTTTTCGGCGCAATTCGCCGCACAACGGCCATTGTGAAAAGCGAGGACGAATCGCTCAGCGCTTTCTTTGCCGAGGACACCAAGAAGGTGTCGCAGGCCACGAGCGAGATCACAAAAAAAATCGAGCCCTTGCTCGAGGGTCAGGCCGAAAGGGACCTCTACGCCGAAATATCGGTCATTCGCCAGCAATATCTCACTGCCCGGGATTCCGCCATGCGCGAGAAGGCCGCGGGCAACGCAGCCGAGGCATCACGCATCCTGGAATCGGGCTACCTGCCTGCCGCGCAGAAATATGAAGATGCGTTGAGCAGGTTCACCGCCCTGCAGCGCGACAGCATCCGGGAAACCGGCCACGCCATCGACCTGAAAAGCGAACGCGGTGCGCAGTGGCTGTTCGTGATTTCAGCGCTGGGCGTGCTGCTTGGCGCCGGCGGCGCCTATGTCATCTCGCGCGGCGTGGTTCGTCCCATCCACTACGCAATGCGGGTGGCGGACACCGTCGCCAATGGAGACCTGACGCAGCGAATCGAGTCCCGTTCGACGGACGAGACGGGCAAGTTGCTGCAAGCTTTGCGCGCCATGAACGCGAACCTGGCGCGCACGGTGGCGGGCATACGCAGCGGCGCGGAGACCATTTCGTCCGCATCCTCCCAGATCGCGGCAGGCAATTCCGATCTTTCCTCGCGCACGGAAGAGCAAGCAGCGTCCCTGGAGGAAACCGCGGCATCCATGGAAGAAATGGCGTCCGCAGTAAAGCAGAATGCCGAAAACGCCCGACAGGCGAATGGCCTTGCGGCCAGTGCATCGTCGGTAGCCGGGCGCGGCGGCCAAGTGGTGTCGGAAGTGGTGGAGACCATGACCGCAATTTCGGCCAGCTCGAACAAGATCTCCGAAATCGTCTCGGTGATCGACGGCATTGCCTTTCAAACCAACATCCTGGCGCTGAACGCCGCGGTGGAAGCCGCGCGAGCGGGCGAACAGGGCAAGGGTTTTGCCGTCGTCGCCAGCGAAGTGCGGTCCCTGGCTCAGCGCAGCGCCAATGCCGCCAAGGAAATCAAGGTGCTGATCGAGGACTCTGTTTCCAAGGTGAATGCCGGCGCCGCGCAAGTTGAACGCGCCGGCGCAACCATGCAAGAGATCGTCACGTCGGTTAAACGCGTGACGGACATCATGGACGAAATCACCACGGCATCAGTGGAACAGTCCAGCGGCGTGGACCAGGTCAACATCGCCATCTCGCAAATGGACGAAGTGACACAACAGAACGCCGCGCTGGTGGAGGAATCCGCTGCGGCAGCGGGCGCCATGCAGGACCAGGCAAACGAACTGGTGCGCGCCGTGGCCGCGTTCAAGATCGGCAACAGCCAGATCATCGACGCCGCGCCCGTTGAGCGGTTGGCTGCACGCTGAGTAAAGCGACTGGGGTCTGGGGTCGGCAGCGTTCGACCCGCAGCAGCAACATCGACCACCCAGCGCGAAACAAAAACGCCGCGGGAACTCCGCGGCGTCACCTATCGCAGAAGCGCGGTCAGGGCTCGTACTTCGAGATCTTGGTCCCTTCGAGCGATACGCCGGCCATCAGGCCGCCATTGTTCATCACGAAGCCAACAATCGGCTGCTTTGCCGTGTTGGTGTCGATGCGCCCGTTAGCGCCAACATTGACGATTGCCACGGTGGCATCGGCGCCGACGGTCCAGCCGCTGCTGTTGCGGAACTTGTTCAATGCGTCATCCGTCATGAACAGCAGCACCATGGCCTTCGATTGCGCGCCGGCCTGAAAGCCAATCGAGCCGGAAGTGGTGCGGTAGTAGCCGACAGCCGCGTCGCCCACGCGCAACACGCCCTTGCCATGCTCGGCGCCGATGATGAAGCTTCCGCTAAGCACGTCGGGGAAAACCAGCACCCCCCTGGCACGAGCGACAAGCTCCCTGGATGATGGCGCGGCTTCGTAAAGCTTGGTCAGGGTTGCGTTGGCAGCGCTGTCCAACGACTGTCGCGTATCGGTCTTCGCCGCAGCGGATGGTTTTGAGGGAGGGGTCGTAGTACAGCCCGCAAGCAGCAGGCTCGCCGCACCGATTGTGAGGGCAGCCATACCGGTACGGCTGAGTGCAGGAAAATTATCAAACATGGAACTCTCCTTTTGGTGTCGTCGCTCAACTTCGGCACCGGCACAATCCCCGCTTCGAACGCACGTGAATGTGATGAAGGAAGCGAAAGACTGGCGGCTCCTACAGTATCCCGTAACGCGCGTCCTCTGTGCAAAAAGCGCCGCGGCAACCGAGGAAATTAATAACGGCGAGTTCCGTTTGAAAATTTGCAGGATGAAATGAAAAAAGGCACTTCGCTTTCGCGTAAGTGCCTGTTTTCATACAAATTCTTTGGGGTGGCTGATGGGGCTCGAACCCACGACAACCGGAATCACAATCCGGGACTCTACCAACTGAGCTACAGCCACCACTGGTACCGGTTTGCACTGTTTGACTGCTTTCAGTGCTTAACCAGGTCTTTCGCCGCAGACCGTCTTTGTGTTTCGAAAGACGCTCATCAACGAAGAGGCCGAATTCTAGCACGTTTTTTTAAAGGCTGTGAAATCACCTCAGCAACGCGGTATTGCCAACAGCGGCAGCCTTGCTATTCTTGCGCTTCTTAACCAATGGAGGCCGCGTCTCAAGCCATCGCCATGGATCGCATACACGCATTTTTGACCGAATACTGGCCTCACATGGCGTTTGCCATCAGCATCGTGGCGGGCACTGGCGCGGCGGTGCATGCCGCGATGACCAAGCAGGATGTGCGGGCGGCCATTGGGTGGGTGGGGGTCGCGATGTTCTCGCCGATCCTTGGCGCGCTCTTCTATTTCGTGGCCGGGATCAACCGCATCCGCAAGACGCGGGTGTCGCAGCAGCGGGATGACGCGATGCTGGTGGACGCCGAGCAGGTTGCGACGGCGCCGGTGGACGTCGCGCCGATATCGGGCGAGCAATTCGCCTCCCTGAAGGTGCTGGGCGACCGGGTCAGCCGGTTCCAGCTTCTTGGCGGCAACGAGGTGCAGCCGCTGGCGGGCGGTGACGAGACCTATCCGGCCATGCTGCAGGCCATTCGCGAGGCCCGCCACACGGTGGCGATGCAGAGCTATATCTTCGATAACGACCCGATCGGGCGCGAGGTGGCCGAGGCGCTGATCGAGGCGCAGGCGCGCGGCGTGCAGGTGCGGGTGCTGATCGATGCGGTCGGCTCCAAGTATTCCCGCCCGCCGATCGTGCGCATGCTGGCGCGCGCGGGTGTGCCCGTGGCGCGCTTCATGACCAATCCGCTGGGCGTGCTGCGCATGCCCTATGCCAAT
>DALZRX010000164.1:0-8264 GCA_032015805.1 Achromobacter sp. | reverse complement strand
GGCGTCCGCCACCCGCAGGTACTCGGGACGCACGCCCAGCTTGACCGGACCGGCGCCTTCCAGCTTGGCGGCCAGCGTTGCCGGCACACCGCCGATCCGGTGCGGCCCCAGCATCAGCGCGCCGTCGCGCCACTGGGCAGGCAGGAAGTTCATGCCGGGCGACCCGATGAAATGGCCCACGAAGGTATGCGCGGGCCGCTGGAAGAGATCGTCCGCGCTGCCCACCTGCACGGCACGGCCTCGCGCCATGACCATCACCTGGTCGGCGAAGGTCAGCGCCTCGGTCTGGTCATGGGTCACGTAGATCAGCGTGAGCTTGAACTCGTGATGGATCTCCTTGAGCTTGCGCCGCAACTCCCATTTGAGCTGGGGGTCGATCACGGTGAGCGGTTCGTCGAAGAGGATGGCCGACACGTCGCTGCGCACCAGCCCGCGACCCAGTGAAATCTTCTGCTTGGCATCCGCCGTCAGGCCGCTGGCCCGGCGGTCCAGGACGCTGGACATTTCTAGCATTTCGGCGATGCGGCCCACGCGTTCGCGGATGCGGTCGGGCGCCACGCCCCGGTTGCGCAGCGGAAAGGCCAGGTTCTCGGCGACCGTCATGGTGTCGTACACCACCGGAAACTGGAACACCTGGGCGATGTTGCGCGCCTGCGGCGTCTTGTCGGTGACGTCCTGGCCGTCGAACAGGATGCGTCCCTGCGAGGGCCGCAGCAGGCCGGACACGCAATTGAGCAATGTGGTCTTGCCGCAGCCGGACGGACCCAGCAAGGCGTAGGCGCCGCCGTCGCGGAACGTGAAGCGCAGCGGCAGCAGCGCATAGTCTTCATCCGACTTGGGATGGGGGACGTACGAATGGGACAGGTCCAGCTCGATCTGCGCCATCAGGCCACCTCCCCGGCCCCTGCCGGCTGCCGCGGCGCCGCCAGCAGCGCTCCGTCCGGGCCGAAGACGTAGGTTTGCGCGGGATCGAAATAGAGCTGCACACGCTCTTCCAGCGTGTACCGGTGCACGCCCGGCAACTGCGTCACGACGCCGCCGGCGGCCGTCTCCGCGTGCACGTAGGTATCCGAGCCGGATATCTCGGCCAGTTTCACCCGGCCGGGCAGCTCGACATGGCCCGGGCGCGCTTCCACGTCCAAGGCGCCGGCGCGCAGGCCGGCCGTGATGTCCGCGTCCGCGCCGGGCGGTAGCGCACGCTGCACCGCCACATCCCCCTGCAAGACGAAGCCGCCGTTGTGGCGCCGTGCCGCGAACAGGTTCATGGGCGGGTCGCTGAACGCCCGCGCCACCCGGATTGAATTGGGGCGGTGAAAGACCTCGGCCGTGGGACCGTATTGCAGGAGTTCGCCCGCGTCGAGCACGGCGGTGTGGCCCCCGAGCAACAGCGCCTCGCCCGGTTCGGTGGTGGCATAGACCACGGTCGACCGTCCCTGCGCGAACAATTCCGACAGTTCGTCGCGCAATTCCTCACGCAATTTGTAGTCCAGGTTGACCAGCGGCTCGTCCAGCAGGATCAGCGGCGCGTCCTTGGCCAGGGCCCGCGCCAGCGCCACCCGCTGCTGCTGGCCGCCCGAAAGTTCGGACGGATACCGGTCGAGCAGATGGTCGATGTGCAGCCGCGCCGCCATGGCGCGGACCTTTTCAGCCGTGTCGCGCTCGCCCCGCAGCTTGAGCGGCGAGGCAATGTTGTCGTAGACCGACATGGACGGATAGTTGATGAACTGCTGGTAGACCATGGCCACGTTGCGCTGCCGGACGGGCACGCCGGTGACATCGACGCCGTCGGCCATCACGCGGCCTTCCGAGGGCCGGTCCAGCCCGGCCATGATGCGCATCAGCGAGGTCTTGCCGGCCAGGGTGGCCCCCAGCAGGACGGTCATGGCGCCCGGAACCGGGGCCAGGCTCATGGGATACAGGTGCGTCTGCGAGCCGGCCCGCAAAGCTACCCCGTCCAAGGTCAGCTGCATCTAGTCTCCTCAACCTACTTATACGTCCCTGTTTTTTACGGACTTCGGTATTCGGCACAGCATCCCGCCCCGCGCGCCGGCGCATTACACGCTGGCACAACACGATGAGCATACTCTTTCAGATGGCTTTCGTTTTTTGTGCGTTTTACCGAAGAAGCGAACAAAAAACAATCTTGCGGTGCGACATTATTTTTCGCTTTTGTTGTTTTATCATTCGAACATGACACTGAATCCCCGACAGAGCGCGCTGATCGAAATGGTGCGGGCCCAGGGCTCCGCCTCGATCGAGGAACTCGCCAAACGCTTCGACGTCACGCTGCAGACCGTGCGGCGGGACGTCAACATCCTTTCGGAAGCCGGCCTGCTGTCGCGCTTTCATGGCGGCGTCCGCATCGAAGCCTCCACGATCGAAAACATCGCCTACCGCAAGCGTCAGGGCCTGCACGCCGCGGGCAAGCAGCGCATCGCCGAAGCCGTGGCGCGCGCCGTGCCGGACGGCTGTTCGCTCATCCTGAACATCGGCACCACCACCGAGGCCATCGCCCGCGCCCTGTTGCGCCATCGCGGGCTGCGCATCATCACGAACAACCTGCATGTGGCCGACATCCTGTCCGACAACCCGGATTGCGAGGTCATCGTCGCGGGCGGCGTGGTGCGCTCGCGCGACCGCGGCATCGTGGGCGAAGCGACGATGGATTTCATCCGCCA
This sequence comes from Achromobacter sp., assembly GCA_032015805.1. GTDB lineage: Bacteria > Pseudomonadota > Gammaproteobacteria > Burkholderiales > Burkholderiaceae_B > Achromobacter. Next base: position 5,586 of record DALZRX010000164.1, on the reverse strand, counting down.
GTTCAAGGTCGACATCGGCCTGATCGGCATCTCCGGCATCGAGGCCGACGGCACCCTGCGCGACTACGACTTCCGCGAAGTGCGGGTGGCCCGCACGATCATCGAGCAGTCGCGCGAGGTCTGGCTGGCGGCCGACAGCAGCAAGTTCAAGCGCCAGGCCATGGTGGAACTGGCGCATATCTCGCAGATCGACCGATTCTTTACCGACGCGCATCCTCAGGAGCCGTTGGCGCAAGTATTGCTGGACGCCGGCGTGCGGTGCGACGTCGCGGCCGCGCCGCACGCCCCCAAATCCACACCCTGACCAGAGGCCGCAGCGGCATCACCCTCCGCTTGCGCCCCGCCGGCAAGAACACAGACGCATTTACCTCGCGGCCCGGCCGCCATAAAAGAACATGAACCAACCCCTCGCCTCCGTCACCCCGCCCGAACGCAGCCGCCTCCTGAACACGCTGGACAACACGCATTCCTGGGACGTCATCGTCATCGGCGGCGGCGCGACCGGTCTTGGCACGGCGGTCGATGCCGCCGCGCGCGGCTATCGGACGCTGCTGATTGAAGGCGCAGACTTCGCCAAGGGCACGTCAAGCAAGGCCACCAAGCTGGTGCACGGCGGGGTGCGCTACCTGGCACAGGGCAACGTCAGCCTGGTGCGCGAGGCCCTGCACGAACGCGGCCTGCTCAACCGCAACGCCCCGCACCTGGTGTGGCCACTGGGCTTCGTGGTGCCGGCCTACAACATGCTGGACCAGCCCTTCTACGGGATCGGCCTGAAGATGTACGACATGCTGGCCGGCAAGCTGAACCTGGCCCCCAGCCGCTGGCTGTCGCGCCGCGAAACGCTGGCCAACGCGCCCACCCTTGCCGAAAACGTGAACGGGCGCGGCCTGAAGGGCGGCGTCCTGTACTACGACGGCCAGTTCGATGACACGCGCCTAGCCATGAGCCTGATGCGCACGCTCTTCGACCTGGGCGGCACGGCGGTGAACTACGTGCGCGCCACGGGTCTGACCACAACGAACGGCAAGGTCGATGGCGTGACGGCGCAGGACGTGATCGGCGGCGGTTCCTTCACGCTATGTGCGCGCTGCGTCGTCAACGCGACCGGCGTGTGGGTGGACGCCGTGCGCCGCATGGAGGACAAGAACGCACAGACCATGGTCGCGCCCAGCCAGGGCGTGCACCTGACGCTGCCCCAGGAATTCCTGCCCGGCAAGCGCGCGGTCCTGATTCCCAAGACCGACGATGGCCGCGTGCTGTTCGTTGTGCCGTGGAACGGCCACACCATCGTCGGCACGACCGACACGCCGCGCCAGGACCTGCCGCTGGATCCCGACGCTGGCGCGCAGGACGTGGACTTCATCCTGAACACGGCGGCGCGCTATCTCAGCCGCAAGCCGACGCGCGACGACGTAACCAGCGTGTGGGCCGGCCTGCGTCCGCTGGTCAAGGCCACCGGCGATGCGGCCACCAAGAAGCTTTCGCGGGAGCACACGATTCTGGTGTCCAAGGCCGGCCTCGTCACGGTCACCGGCGGCAAGTGGACGACGTACCGACGCATGGCGCAGGACGTGGTCGACACCGCGATCCAGCACCAGTTGCTGACGCAGGCTTCTTGCCGCACCGAGTCGCTGCCGCTGCACGGCGCCAACGGCCTGGCGCCTTCACAAGAGCACGCCGGCACGCCGGACAGCTACTACGGTAACGATCTGGCGACGCTGAAGGCCCTGCCCGGCGCGCAGCGCATGCTGGTCAAGGCCAGCGGCCTGTCGGAAGCGCATGTTCGTTTCGCGGCGCGGTTCGAGCTGGCGCGCAGCGCCGAAGACGTGCTGGCGCGCCGTAACCGCGCGCTGTTCCTGGACGCCGAGGCCGCGATGCTGGCCGCGCCGGAAGTTGCGCGCATCCTGGCCGAGGAACTGGGCCACGACGCAGCCTGGCAGCAGCGCACGCTGCAGGACCTGGAAAAGGTCGCCGCGAACTATCGCTTGAAGTAAACCGCTACGGCACGCGCAGCGGGCTGTCGCGGATCATCGTTTCGAACACGCGCACCAGGTCGGGATCGCACTTCGATCCCGACTCCTGATGCAGGATGCGCATGATCTGCGCGTGCGCGCGGGCCGGGTGGTAGGGACGGGCATCGCCCAGCGCGTCGTAGGAATCGGCCACCGAAATGATGCGCGCGTGCAGCGGGATGCCGTGTCCGGCCAGCCCGTCGGGATAGCCTGAGCCGTCGAAGTGTTCATGGTGGTGCCGCACCGCCAGCGCAATCGCCTCGCGCTGCGGCATCGCGGTCTGCATGATGATGGCAGCGCCCGCCGCGGCGTGCGCCTTCATGATTTCCCAGTCTTCCTTAGCCAGCCGGTGCGGGCAGTACAGCACGCTGTCGGGGGTGCCGATCTTGCCCACGTCATGCAGCCGCGCGGCCGTGGAAACAACGTCCACTTCATCCTCGGGCAGCCCGCAGGCCCGGGCCAACGCCACGCTAAGGGCAACGACTCTGTTGCAATGCCGGCCGGTGGCTGGGTCACGCGCCTGCATCGCGGCGAAAAGCGCCGCTTCGTAGGATCCTGCTGGAACTTCGGGTACTTCTGGGGGCATTGGAAAGCATGCGCGCCGCAACTGCACGACGGCGCGCCCATGTCGGAAAGGCGGGATTCTGACACAACGCGTGATCCCGCCCGGACGCATGGCGCTTGAATCACGGCCGCCCCCGTTCTACTCGGTGTCGATCAGTTCAGTCTTTCAGGCGTTCCAGCAGCGCGCGGGCCACACCTACCGACGAACCGGGATTCTGCCCCGTGATCAGCAGGCCGTCGCTGACCACGTGCGGCTGCCAGTCCGGACCGCTGCTGTACAGGCCGCCCAGCTTCTTCAGCTCGTCCTCGACCAGGAACGGCACGACATCGGTCAATTGCACCGCGGCTTCTTCCGCGTTGGAAAACCCCGTGACCTGCCTGCCCTGCACCAGCGGCTTGCCGTCGGCCGTCTTGGCATGGCGCAACACGCCGGGCGCATGGCACACCGCCGACACCGGCTTTCCCGCGGCCAGCATGGTTTCGATCAGCGCCACGGATTTGGCGTCTTCAGCCAGGTCCCACAAGGGGCCGTGGCCGCCCGGATAGAAGACGGCGTCGTAATCCGAGGCCTGCACCTCCGACAGCCGGCGCGTGGAGGCCAGCACGCGCTGGGCCTCGCTGTCCTTCTGAAAACGCCGGGTGTCGTCCGTTTGCGCATCCGGGTCGTCACTCTTGGGATCGAGCGGCGGCTGGCCGCCCAGCGGCGAGGCCAGCGTGATGTTGGCGCCCGCGTCCAGGAACGCGTAGTACGGCGCCGCAAACTCTTCAAGCCAGAAGCCCGTCTTGCGGCCCGTATTGCCCAGCGTGTCGTGAGAAGTCAGCACGATCAGGATGTTCATGTTGCGCTCCATTCTTCCGGGCCGACCCGCACGATGCGTTTGCCGGCATTTTCGCCCTTGAGCAGCCCGATCAGCCCGCGCGGGGCGTTCTCCAGGCCGTCGACCACGTCCTCACGATACTTGATGCGGCCTTGCTTGATGAGGTCTTGCATGGCCTCGCGGAATTCGCTGTAGCGGTGGGCGTACTCGTTGAAGATGATGAATCCCTGCATCCGCAGCCGCTTCGTCAGGATGGTGCGCATCAGGAGGGCCAGGCGATCGGGACCTTCGGGCTCGCTGGTCGCGTTGTAGGCCGAGATCAGCCCGCAGACCGGGATGCGCGCGCGCGGATTCAGCAGCGGCAGCACGGCATCGAAGACCGCGCCGCCGACGTTCTCGAAGTACACGTCAATGCCTTGCGGCACGGCGCGCGCCAGACGCGCGGGCAGGTCGGGCTGGCGGTGATCCAGGCATTCGTCAAAGCCCAGTTCCTCGACCACATACCGGCATTTGTCGGGTCCGCCCGCAATGCCCACCACCCGGCAGCCGTGGATCTTGGCAATCTGGCCCACCACCGCGCCCACGGCGCCGCTGGCCGCGGCCACGACAACGGTTTCGCCGGCCTTGGGCTGGCCGATGTCCAGCAGCCCCATGTAGCCGGTGAAGCCGGGCATGCCCAGCACGCCCAGCGACCAGGAAGGGTTCTCCGGATTGGCGCCCAGGCGCAGCAGCCCAGCGCCATCGGACACCGCGTAGTCCTGCCAGCCGGTCTGCGCCAGCACCCACTCGCCCACCTGGAACTGCGGATGATTCGAGGCCTGGACGCGCGTGACGGTACCGCCCACCATCGGCTCGCCGATCTGCACGGGGTCGGCGTAGGAAGGCGCGTCACTCATGCGGCCGCGCATGTAGGGGTCGAGCGACAGGTAGACCGTGCGCAGGAGCACCTGGCCGGGCCCGGGTTCGGGGATGTCGCCCGTTTCCAGGCGGAAATCGCCATCGGTGGGCTCGCCATGCGGCCGGGCGGCAAGCACGATGCGGCGGTTGGTCGAAGCGGATTGCGGCATGAAGTACGGTCTCCTTCGTAGCGCCGGCCGGGCTTCGCGGACACGCCCGGGCGGCATGGTGGGGAACCGGTCCATTACACCATCGTCGGGCGACGGGCCGGCCGGTAACCCTGATGATCGAACCCTCTTTTAATTAATTAATTCTTTAATTAGAATCGCCGCATGCCTTCCGCCACTCGCCCTCCGCCTCGACGTCCCGGCCGGCCGCCGCGTCCGGACAATGCCACCGCCCGCGCCAACCTGCTGGATTTGGCCACGCAACTGTTTGCCGCCCAGGGCGTGGCCGCCACCACCATTGCCAACATCGCGCAGCGCGCGGGCGTCACGCCGGCGATGCTGCACTACTACTTCAAGAGCCGCGACCAGTTGATCGACGCCGTGGTGCTGGAACGGATCGTGCCCGTCATCGGCTTCGTCTGGGCGCCCGTGCCGCTGGAAACCGGCGGGGCCGTCGGTGGCTCGGCCGACCCTGCCGCGGCGGCGCGCGGCTTCATCATCGAAGTCGTCGGCCGCGTGGTCCAAAGCGCCACGGAAAAGCCCTGGCTGCCATCGTTGTGGATGCATGAAGTCGTCAACGAAGGCGGCCAGTTGCGTGATCGGGTGCTGCGCCACCTCCCGTCGGACCGGCTGCAGGCGTTTGCGGGACTCATTGCCGAATGCCAGCGCCGCGGCGCCATCACGCCGGGCGTCGAGCCGCGCCTGGTTTTCCTTTCCATCCTGGGACTGACGCTGCTGCCGTTGGCTACCTCCAACCTGTGGCGCCGCATCTGGCAGGACGACGCGGTGGCGCAGTCCATCGACAACGAGGCGATCGCGGCGCACGCCATCGCCATGCTTACCGGCGGCCTTTTTGCGCCGGCCGCCTCTCCTCCCCCCACGTCTTCAGGACGCTGACCATGCGCACCCTACGCCTTCTGCCTGCCTCCGTTGCCCTGCTGACGCTGTTCGGCTGCGGAAACAACGACCAGGCCTTCTACCAGGGTTATGTCGAAGGCGATTACGTGTATGTCGCCTCGTCCGAACCGGGCCGCCTGGACGCGCTGGCGGTTCGGCGCGGGCAGCAAGTCGACGCGGCCCAGCCCCTGTACACGCTGGATGCCACGCGCGAAGCCGCGGCGCGCGACC
>DALZRX010000163.1:5268-8395 GCA_032015805.1 Achromobacter sp. | reverse complement strand
CTTGCCACGGCGTTGGCGGCGCTGCGAGCCACGGCCGCCCGCATTCCGGTCTGGCTGGGCCGCGGCAACCGCGATTTCCTCATCGGCGAGGAACTGGCCAAGGCCGTGGGCGCCAGCCTGCTGCCCGAGCCGGCGCTCCTGGAGACCGATTTCGGTCAGATTCTGCTCACGCACGGCGACGAGTTCTGTACCGACGACGCGGCGTACCAGCAGTTCCGCAAGATGGTCCGCAACCCGCAGTGGCAGGCCGAGTTCCTGGCCAAGACCATCCCCGAGCGGCTGGCCATGGCGCAACAGGCGCGCGGCGAAAGCCAGGCGGCCAATCAGACGAAATCCATGGAAATCATGGACGTCAATGCGGACGCCATTGAATCGATCTTCCGCGAAACGGGCGTGCGCGTGCTGGTGCATGGCCACACGCACCGCCCTGCCCGCCACGTGCTGGAGGTCGACGGCCAAAAGCGCGAACGCTGGGTGCTGCCCGACTGGGACTGCGACCACGTGTCGCCCCCGCGCGGCGGCTGGCTGGTCATCGACCGCGACGGCCTGCAGTTCTACGACCTGGAAGCAGAAGCGTAGACGCCTGGGCAATCGCCAGATCGCCCCCGAACAAAAGACAAGGGCCGCTTGAAGAAGCGGCCCTTGTCTTTGATACGCCCGCCTCGCGGCGAGGATCAGCGCGTGAAGATCCAGGCTGCGACGATGGCGCCGAAGATGATCCGGTACCAGGCGAACACGCGGTAGGTGTGGTTGGCCACGAACCGCAGCACGGCGCGCACCACCACCATGGCGCTCAGGAAGGCGGCGACAAAGCCGACGGCAATGCCCGACAGGTCATGCTGGGTCAGCAGGCCGAAATTCTTGTACATATCGTAGGCCGCCGCGCCCAGCATGGTCGGCATGGCCAGGAAGAACGAGAACTCGGTGGCCGTCTTGCGCTGGATGCCCGCGATCATGCCGCCGATGATGGTGGCGCCGGACCGCGAGGTGCCGGGAATCATTGCAAAGCACTGCGCCACGCCCACGCCCAGCGCCTGCTTCCAGGTGATCTGCTCCAGTGTGTGGGCGGACGCGCGCTCGTCCGAGGCGGTGTCGTCCGCCGCCCCCGGCGCGTCGCCAGGGGTGTGGCGGGTGCGGCGTTCGACGTACAGCATGATCAGCCCGCCCAGCACCAGCGTCACCACGACCACCCCGGGGTGGTAGAACACGGACTTGATGGTCTTGATGAAGATGGCGCCGATCACGGCCGCCGGCAGGAAGGCCAGGATCAGGTTGCGGGTGAATGCCACCTCGCTGGGCACGCCGGTCAGCGTGCCGCGGATCAGCTTGAGCAGCCGGGCGCGGAACACCCACATCACGGCCAGGATCGATCCAAGCTGGATGACCACCTCGAACACCTTGCCGTCGCCCGAATCGAAATTGAGCCAATCTCCGACCAGGATGAGGTGGCCCGTGCTGGACACGGGAATGAATTCCGTCAGGCCTTCGAGGATGCCCAGGATGAATGCTTTGATCAGATAGAGCGCGTTTTCGGTCACGGACTGGGGTCTCTCTCTGTTAGTCGTTGGCTAGGGTTGCTTCGTCAGGGAAATGCTCTTCGGGGCGCTTCTCGACGCGCACCAGCGCGATGCGGCGGCCATCCATTTCCAGGACTTCGAAGCGGAAATGCTGGTGATGGATCTGGTATTCGCACACGTCACCCGGCTTGGGCAGGTGTCCGAAACGCGAGAGCAGGTAGCCCGCGAGCGTGGAGAATTCCTGGGCATCATCGACCAGGCCTTCGGTTTCAAGCACCTGCTCGACGTGGTGCAGGTCGGCCGCCCCGTCGATTTTCCAGGTGTTCTCGCCGTCGGCCACGATGTCGGGCAGTTCGTCTTCGTCGGGGAATTCGCCGGCGATGGCCTCGAAGACGTCGATGGGCGTCACCAGGCCCTCGATGGCGCCGAACTCGTCGGCCACCAGCACGAGCTGGCCTCGCGAGCGCTTGAGCGTGTCCATGAGGCGCAGGATGCCGATCGACTCGTGCACGATGATGGGATCGCGCAGGCGATTGCGGCGCACCCGGCCCTCGGTGATCAGGTCCGCGATCAGGTCCTTGGCGCGGGCGATGCCCAGCACTTCGTCCAGCGAGCCGCGGCACACCGGGAAAAAGCTGTGTGGCGCCTCGGTGAGCTGGCGGCGGATGTCGTCGGGATTGTCATCGATGTTGATCCAGGAGACATCCGTGCGCGGCGTCATGATGGACCGGATGGAACGCTCGGCCAGGGTCAGCACCCCGCTGACCATGTTGCGCTCTTCCACCCCGAAGGCCTGCACGGACGGGCCGTGAGCATGGGGCAGGTCGGGTTCGTCGCTGGCGGGCGGCCGCTTGCCCAGCATGCGCAGCACGGCCGAGGCGGTGCGTTCGCGCATCGGACGGCGGGCGTCGAGCTTGAGCAGGTTGCGGCGGGCCACCTGGTTGAGCGCCTCGATGGCGACCGAGAAACCGATGGCGGCATACAGGTAACCCTTGGGCACCTTGAAGCCGAAGGCCTCGGCCAGCAGCGAGAAGCCGATCATGAGCAAAAAGCCCAGGCACAGCACCACCACGGTCGGGTGGGCGTTGACAAAGCGGGTCAGGGGCTTGGACGCCAGCAGCATGATGCCGATGGCGATGATGACCGCGATCATCATGATGGCCAGGTGGTCCACCATGCCGACGGCGGTGATGACGGAATCCAGCGAGAACACCGCATCCAGCACCACGATCTGCGTGACGATCACCCAGAAGCTGGCATAGACGCGCGGCCCTGACGAGCCGGTGTTCATGCTGCCTTCGAGGCGCTCGTGCAATTCCATGGTGCCCTTGAAGAGCAGGAACAGGCCGCCCACCATGAGGATGAGGTCACGCCCCGAGGGCGATAGCGGACCGATATTGAATAGCGGTGTGGTCAGCGTGACCAGCCATGACATGACCGACAACAGGCCCAGGCGCATGATCAGCGCGAGGCTCAGGCCCATGATGCGTGCGCGGTCGCGCTGCGCCGGAGGCAGCTTGTCCGCCAGGATGGCGATGAAAATCAGGTTATCAATGCCCAGGACGATCTCAAGGACGACCAGGGTAAGCAAGCCGACCCACGCAGCGGGG
>DALZRX010000163.1:0-5258 GCA_032015805.1 Achromobacter sp. | reverse complement strand
GTCCAGCAGCCACTCCATCAGGAGCTCCAGAAGTTACACGACCGGTAATCGTACATGGAAAATCTATGACATGCCGGTGACGCATCCCCTCCGTAAGCCTGATGGACAGAGGCTTTGGGCCGTATGGACTAAGGCTTGCAAGCGCCTGAAAGCGGCCGTGCGCTTCGGTTCGCGCGCACCGCGCGGCAGGCGCCGCGGGCATGAAAAAAGCCGGCCCCCCGGCCGGCTCTTGCTTGTCTCAACAGACCTGTCGGCGAATCAGCCGCCGACTTTCAGCGCGCCCTTCATCATGGCCCAGTGGCCGGGGAAGGAGCAGAAGAACGCGTAGTTTTCGCCCGCGGCCAGCTTGGAGACATCGAACTTGACGGAGTCGGATTCGCCGCCGCCGATGACCTTGGTGTGGGCGATGACGCGGGCGTCGCCCGCCTTGACGTAGTCCTGCGCGAGGCCGGCGCCCATGCCGTCCGTGGCGACACCCTGCTTGTCGGCTTCCTTGGTGAGCACCCAGTTGTGGCCCATGGCGACCTTGGCCATCTTGCCGACGTGCTTGAGGTTGACCGTGAATTCCTTGCAGCTCTTGTCAACGACGATTTCCTTGACGTTGAACTGCATGGCGTCGTTGCTTTCGACGGTGGCTTCACATTGCGCGGCCAGCACGGGCAGGCTGGTGGCAGAAAGAAGGATGGCGAGGGTGGCTTTTGCCAGCATGAATTTCTCCGATGACACAGCGGTCGATGCACGTACGCCCGCTATATGCAGACGCCGTTGCCGCCGCGGGTCAGTGTAGGACCGACTTCTGGGCGCCCGATTGACATCCATCAAGCTCGCCGCCGGATAACGCTCCGAACACCGGAACTTGTCCTACTTTTCATAAGGCTATTAGCTTTTCAAATGGCCAGATTGACAAACCGCAATCCGCCGCCGGGTGCATGTTCGTAGGATGCCTGCAAGCAAACACGACGAATAGAGCTCAGCATGCGCGGCAGTACCGCAGTACACCACCGGGTCACACGTTGCATTCAGGCCGCGTTCATTGCTTTATGGCTTTCCTGTGTGTTTCTCGCCTCCGCGGCGCAGGCGCAACGCCTGCCTGAATTCCTGGCCGCCACGCCCATCAACGACGTGTTCCCCGGCGCCGACCGCACGGGCCCCGTCGAAGGCAAGCCGGCAATCGCCCGCGTGTTCGCGGGCGACAAGCAACTTGGTCTTGTGTACCTCACCACCGACGTGGTCAACACCCGCGGTTACTCCAGCAAGCCGATCGACGTGCTGGTGGGCCTTTCCGACAGCGGCCGCATCATGGGCGCAAAGCTGGTGGAACACCACGAGCCCATCGTCCTGATCGGCATTCCGCAATCCAAGGTCGACCATTTCATCCACGGCTACGTGGGCCTGAACTTCGTCGACGCCCCGCCCCGTCACGGCGCCCCACCGCCCGTGGACATCATCAGCGGCGCCACCGTCACGCTGATGGTGATCGGCGACACCATCACGCGTTCGGCCATCGCGGTGGCACGCGCGCACGGCATCGGCAAGTCAGTCGCGCCGCGCCAGGCGGGTCCGGCCGCAGCCACGCGCGTCCTTGCCGACGACAAGGACACGGTGCAGACCTGGCAGGAACTCCTCGACGCGGGCGCGGTGAAGAACCTGCGCCTGACGCCCGAAGACGTCAATCAGGCGTTTCTCCGATCCGGCCGCAAGGACGCCGCCGAACACGGCGAAGGCGGTTCCGACGACACCTTCATCGATCTCTATGCCGCACTGGTCAGCGCGCCGTCCATCGGCCGCAGCCTGCTGGGCGATACCGGCTGGCAGCGCCTGAAGGAACGGCTCAAGCCCGGGCAGCAGGCGGTGCTGGTCGCGGGCAACGGTCTGTATTCGTTCAAGGGCTCGGGCTACGTCCGCGGCGGCATCTTCGACCGCATCGAGGTCGTCCAGGACGAAAGCGCCTTCCGGTTCCGCGACCGCAATCACCAGCGGCTGGCCGACGTCAGCGCCAAGGGCGCGCCGGCGCTGCGCGAGGTCGCCCTCTTCGTCGTGCCCGAGGACGCCTCGCTCGACCCGGTCAAGCCCTGGCGGCTGCAGCTCATGGTGCAGCGGGTGCTAAGCGTGTCGGACAAGGCGTTTGTCACGTTCGACCTGCCGTATGAATTGCCCCAGGCCTACACCCGCGCCGTCGCTCCCCCACCCCCACCCGCCAGCCAGCCAGCGGCCGCGCCGGCGCCCGACGCCGAGTCCGCCCCGCCTGCCCTCTGGAAGCAGATCTGGCAAGGCAAGGCCGGCCAGATCGCCATCCTGACCGTCGCCCTGACGGTGCTCGTCGGCATCTTCTTCTTCCAGGACCAGCTCACCTCGCGCCCGCTGCTGCACGACCGCCTGCGGCTGGCGTTCCTGGCCTTCGCCCTGTTCTGGATCGGTTGGTACGGGCAGGCGCAGTTGTCCATCGTGAACGTCCTCACCTTCTTCTCGGCGCTGCGCACCGATTTCCGGTGGGAGTACTTCCTGATGGACCCGCTGGTGTTCATCCTCTGGTGCGCCACCGCCATCTCCATGGTGTTCTGGAACCGTGGCGCCTTCTGCGGCTGGCTGTGCCCGTTCGGCGCCCTGCAGGAACTGACCAATCGCCTTGCCCGGCGCCTGGGCGTGCGCCAGTTGAAGGTGCGGCACGGCGTGGCGCAACGGCTGTCCACCTTCAAGTACGTGATCTTCCTGCTGCTCTTCGGCTTCTCGCTGTACGACCTGGCGGTCGCCGAGCAGCTCGCCGAAGTCGAACCCTTCAAGACCGCGATCATCCTGCACTTCGTACGCCATTGGCCCTTCGTGCTGTTCGCGGTGGCGCTGCTCGTCGCGGGTCTGTTCATCGAGCGCTTCTTCTGCCGCTACCTGTGCCCGCTGGGCGCCGCACTGGCGATTCCCGCCCGGTTGCGCATCTTCAATTGGCTCAAGCGCTACCGCGACTGCGGCAATCCCTGTCAGCGCTGCAACATCGAATGCCCCGTTCAGGCCATCGACCCCTCCGGCGAGATCAATCCCAACGAGTGCATCCAGTGCCTGCATTGCCAGATGCTGTACCACCACAAGCAGAAGTGCCCTCACCTGATCCAGAAGCAGGCCAAGCGTGAGCGGCGCCCGGCTCCGCCTCCAGAGCCGGCGGTGCAGGAAGTCGTTTTGCACCGCATGCCCAACCCGACCCCGGCGAATCGCCCCCATCCGGAATCGTGAAACACGATTTTTGTACCGCGGCGCAACGCGCCGTCCCTACCAAGGAGTTATCCATGTCCGACAAGACCCCCGAAAAAGCCGGCCTCACCCGCCGAAGCTTCCTGGGCACCGCAGCGATCACCGGCGCGGCCGGCCTCGTTGCCGGGGCGCAGATGTCCACCGCGCACGGCAAGGAGGGCAAATCCGGCAACGGCGGCGTGCTCGGACATGTCGCGCCAGGCGAACTCGACGAATACTATGCGTTCAATTCCAGCGGCCAATCGGGCGAGGTCCGGGTGCTGGGCCTGCCGTCGATGCGCGAACTGGTGCGCATCCCGGTCTTCAACCATTGCAGCGCCACCGGCTGGGGCCGCACGAACGAAAGCCGCAAGGTCCTCACGGAAGGCCTCACGCCTGAAACCCGCGAATATCTCAAGGACAAGGGCGGCGTCTTCCCCAACGGCGACGCCCACCACCCCCACCTGTCGTTCACTGACCAGACCTACGACGGCCGCTATCTCTTCATCAACGACAAGGCCAACAACCGCGTGGCCCGCATCCGCCTGGACGTGATGAAGACCGACAAGATCCTCGAACTGCCCAACGTGTCCGGCGTACACGGCCTGCGTCCGCAGCGTTATCCGCGCACCGGCTATGTGTTTGCCAACGGCGAGCACATCATCCCGCTGCCCAACGACGGCAAGCTGCTGGACGACCCCAAGAAAAACTTCTTCTCGGTCTACTCGGCCATCGACGGCGACACCATGAAAGTGGCGTGGCAGGTGCTGGTCGACGGCAACCTGGACAACGGCGACGCCGACTATCAGGGCAAGTATTCGTTCGCCACCTGCTACAACTCGGAGAAAGGCATCACCGTTGAAGATATGTCCGCCAACGAGCAGGACTGGGTGGTGGTCTTCAACATCAAGCGCATCGAGCAGGCAATCAAGGACGGCGACTTCAAGACGATGGGCGGCGTGCCGGTCGTGGATGGCCGCCACGGCTCCAAGTACACCCGCTACATCCCGGTGCCCAACTCGCCGCACGGTTGCAATGCCGCGCCCGACGGCATCCACCTGATGCTGAACGGCAAGCTCTCGCCCACGGTCACGGTGATCGACGTGCGCACGCTCGACGACCTGTTCGCCGACAAGATCAAGCCGCGCGATTGCGTGGTGGCCGAACCGCAGCTTGGCCTGGGCCCACTGCACACCGCGTTTGACGGCCGCGGCAACGCCTACACCACGCTGTTCATCGACAGCCAGATGGTCAAGTGGAACATCGACAAGGCCAAGCGCGCCTACAAGGGCGAAAAGGTCGATCCGATCCTCCAGAAGCTGGACGTGCACTACCAGCCCGGCCACAACCACTCGACCATGGGCGAAACCAAGGAAGCCGACGGCAAGTGGCTGGTGTCGCTGAACAAGTTCTCCAAGGACCGGTTCCTCAACGTGGGACCGCTCAAGCCCGAGAACGACCAGCTCATCGACATTTCCGGCGACGAGATGAAGCTCGTGCATGACGGCCCCAGCTTTGCCGAGCCGCACGACATGTGCCTGGTGCACCGTTCCAAGATCAACCCCATCAGCGTCTGGAAGCGTGACGACCCCATGTGGGAAGACGCCCGCCAGATCGCCAAGAAGGACGGCGTATCCCTGGAAGACGCCGCCAAGGTGGTGCGCGACGGCAACAAGGTCCGCGTCTACATGATGGCGGTCGCGCCGATGTTCAGCCTCAAGCAGTTCGAGGTGAACCAGGGCGACGAGGTCACCGTCTTTGTCACCAACATGGAGGTCATCGAAGACCTGACGCACGGTTTCACGCTCGAAGGCCACGGCATCGCCATGGAAATCGGGCCCCAGGCCACGTCGTCCGTGACGTTCAAGGCCGATCGTCCGGGCATCTACTGGTACTACTGCCAGTGGTTCTGCCACGCGCTGCACATGGAAATGTCCGGCCAGATGATCGTGCATCCCAAGAAGTCTGCGTAACGATCCATGGCTGTCATCGCAACCTTGCGAAAGGCGGTATGGGCCGCGGCCGGCCTCGTGCTGGCC
>DALZRX010000162.1:0-8424 GCA_032015805.1 Achromobacter sp. | reverse complement strand
GGGGATGTCCAGGCTGCGGCCGATGCCGTTGATGGCGCGGATGATGGCCAGCGCCTCGCGGCTGGACTCGACGTCCTGCGTGAACGACTTGTCGATCTTGATCTTGTCGAACTCGAAGGTGCGCAGGTATCCGAGCGACGAATAGCCCGTCCCGAAGTCGTCCAGCGCCACCTTGACGCCCAGTTCCTTCAAGCGGTGCAGCGTTGCCAGGTTGCCGGAGGAATTCGTGAGCAGCACGGATTCGGTGATCTCCAGTTCCAGGCGCCGCGCCGGCAGCCCGGACTTGGCGAGCGCCGATTCCACCAGCGACACCAGCGCCCCGTTGGTGAACTGGCTGGCCGACAGGTTGACCGCCACCGTCTCGTGGTCATCCCAGCGCATGGCTTCGACGCAGGCCTCGTGCAGCGTGAAGGCGCCCAGCTCGTGGATCAGGCCCGTTTCCTCGGCGATGGGGATGAAGTCCTGCGGCATGATCAGGCCCTTCTTCGGATGCTGCCAGCGCATCAGCGCCTCGCGGCCCACGATGCGCACGTGGCTCACGTCCATGATGGGCTGGTAATAGAGCTGCAACTGCTGGGAGATGATCGCCTGGCGCAGGTCCATCTCGACTTCGTGGCGCCGCAACGCGGCGGCCTCCATTTCCGGCTCGAAGAACGCGAGGCAGTTGCGACCGTTGCGCTTGGCCTCGTAGAGCGCCATGTCGGCATAGCGCAGCAGATGGTCGGCGGACAGCGATTGCGAATCGGATATCGCGATGCCGATGCTCACGCTGACGGGCACGGTGTGGCCGGCGATTTCGAACGGCTGGCGCACTGCCTCGATCAGCCGTTCGGCCAGCTTGCGCACGTCGTCCTGTTCGGCGATGTTGGGCAGCACGACGGCGAATTCGTCGCCGCCCAGCCGCGCCAGCGTGTCCTGTTCGCGCAGGTGCCTGGGCAGGCGCTTGGCCAGCAGGCGCAGCAACTCGTCGCCGTATTGATGGCCGAGCGTGTCGTTCACGCTCTTGAAGTTGTCCAGGTCCAGGCACAGCACGGCGGTCGAGCGCTCGCGGCTCGCGCCCAGCGCGCTGAGCAGCCTGTCCCGGAAGAGGCGGCGGTTGGGCATGCCGGTCAGCGTGTCGTGATGGGCCATGTAGCGCACCTGCGCATGGGCCGCGTTCTCGTCGGTGACGTCGTCCGCGATCAGCAGCACATAGCGCGAGCGCGGGTCGTTGCTGTGAAACGCCAGGGTCTTGGTGTGCAAGGTGCGCGGACCGCGCGCCGTCGCCAGTTCCTCTTCCTCTTCGCGCATGGCGCCGTCCGAGCGCAGCGCGTCGTTGGTCAGGCGGTCGAAGAACGCGCACACCAGCTCGGGCAGGCATTGCTGCGCGGTCTTGCCATGAAGACCGCCCGGGCTGCCGCCAAAGGTCTCTTCCGCCTGCCGGTTCGCCAGCAGGAACCGGCGCGACACGGCGTCCATCACCAGCACGCAGGATGGAATGTGCGACACCACGGCCTGCAGGAACGTCGACATGGACGTGAGTTCGCTGTTGTAGTGCTCGACCAGTTGCTTGGCCTTCAACAACTGTTGTTCACGGTCGCGGCGTTCGGTGTTGTCGCGCGTGACCTTGGCAAAGCCGATCAGCTCGCCCGCATCGCCGTGGATGGCGTCGATGACGACATGCGCCCAAAACAGCGTGCCGTCCTTGCGCACGCGCCAGCCCTCGGCCTCGAACTTGCCGGAGTCGCGCGCGGTGGCCAGGCCGCGCTGCGGCACGCCGCGCGCCCGGTCTTCCTCGGTGTAGAAACACGAGAAGTGCTGGCCGACGATCTCGTCGGCGGTATAGCCCTTGGCGCGCTGCGCCCCGGCGTTCCAGTTGGCGACGGTGCCGTCCGGGTTGAGCATGTAGATGGCGTAGTCGACGACGCCTTGCACCAGGTGGCGGTACATGACGTCGGAATTGGCGATGATCATTGGAGGCGGCGGGCTCGTGCACCGGCCGCGTTGCGGCAACGCGCCTGCACGGATCTGCCCTGAAGGACGAGGGGAGTTATACGGATTTACGTCGTGAAGCCGGCATTATTTACCGTACTGTCACGAAAAAGATGAATCTGTCGAATCTTGTCGCGCAGAGTCATTTAATTGCATCGGCTTGCGATCAAAACTTGACGCGTTGCTTGAGCGCCTGCGCGATCATCGGGATGTCGATGTCCTTGCCCGGATTCTTCAGGCAGAAGTCGTGCAGCACCGCGATGTAGGCGTTGCCGAGCAACTTGGTGATGGCGCCGGCCGTGGTGGCGGCGATGGTGCCGCCGATGGCGCTGCCCGCGCCCGGGATGAACTTCAGCATGCCGGAGACGACCGAGCGGCCGATGAGGGTGGCGGCCGAGGCGCCCAGCGTGGACGTGACCAGCGTGGTGATCGCCGTCGTGTCCAGTTCCATGCCGAAAGTGATGCCGATCTTGGCGATCATGCCGACCTGGATTGGCACCAGCGCAAACGCATCCGAGAACGGAATGGGCGCCGCAGCGGCCGAGGCGGCGAGGCCAGCGGCCACATTCACCTCGATCTCAGCCCGCTTTTTTTTTACTTCCAGGGCTTTCTTGTTGCGGGTGGACAGCGCATTGGCATAGGCGCGCTGCTGCGCCTCGGGCACGTGCTGCGCGGTTACCTCGATAAGGTTGTCCAACCCCATGGGCGGCAGTTCCGCGTCGAGCTCGTCGATCCATTCGGCAAGCGCGCGCACGGCGACAACCTGCCGGGCGCGCGGAAGCAACTTGCGGGCCTCTTCAAGAAAGGGACTGTTCTTGCGCGCCTTGGTCAGCACCGCGATGACCGGGATGCCGGCCTTGTCCAGCATGTCGCACAGTTCGATCTCGGCGTCCTCGACGCGGTGGCTGCTGTCCTGGATGCAGAGCCAGGCGACGTGCAGGTGCCGGTCCTGATCGTCTGACGCCGAGCGTTCCCGGATCAGGTCGGCAAGCTGCTCGCGCGAGCGCTCGTAGTCTCCGACCTCCAGGCCGCGGGTGTCGATGATCGTGAGCGGGTGGCCCGGCCGGGTGAATTCCTGGGTGGTCTGGGTGACAGGCTTGCCGGCACCCGTGCGAGCCAGTTCGCCGCGGAACACCGCGTTGATCAGCGTGCTCTTGCCCACGCCCGTCTTGCCCGCGACCAGGATGTTGACGCGGCCAGCGCCTCGCGTGGCGGTGCTGATGGCATCCGCGATGGCGTCCTGCAGGTCGGGGTGGTCGGGACGGATGGCGCTCATTGATCGGAGAAGGAAAGCGGATGGGAATGCCGGAACGATATCAGACAGCGTCTTCTTTGGCGCAAAACGTAATCGGCTGAACACGCACCATCCTGACGGGCGACGTCTTCAGCATGACCCACCGCACCATGACCCCAACGCGCCGCCCCGGTGCAAGCGCGATTTGATTTGGGCCGGACGCGAGCCGGACCCGCCTGATCCCGAATTTGGGGGCGGATAAGTGGGGCTTCAAAAGCGTTACATCTCACATAATCCCCTCGCGTTTTCGCGAAACGCGCTGCGTAGAATCAGCCCGTTGTAAGGCCACGCCGCGGTACCCGCGCAACCCCACATGCACCAACTTGCGCTCGTCCCCCGCTTGCTGCGCTCGCGTCCCTTGACCAAGGGCCTGCGCTATTTCTACCGCTACACGCGGCCCAAGGCAGACCGTCACAACGAGACGCTTTGGCCTTTCGTGAGGGTGCGCCGCGACGGCGCCGACCGGCTGGTTGCCTGCGACCTGCACGGTGTGCACGGGCCGGCAACCCTTGCGATGGACGGATTGCCACGGGACATCGGGGGCGACGCGCACCTGATTCTCAGCGGGCCCTCCGTCGCGCAGATCGATTACGACCAGTGCGTGTTGGGCACGGTCATGGGCGTGAACGGTTCGATCGCGCTGCGCGCCCGGCATCCGGCGCTGCGCTTTCACTATTACGCCATGCTGGACGCGGGATTCGTCAAGCAGCGCCGTGATCTGGTGGCCGAGGTGCTGGGGCAGGACCTGGTGCTGTTCGTGACGCCCGAGGTATATCGCTGGATCGCCCTGCTGTTCGACAAGCGGGCGGTGCGCTGCCGCATTGCATTGTTCGAGGAAGTGCATCAGCGGGCCCTGCGCCCGCGCATGCAGCCGCGGGAACTGCAGGCCCAGCTTGGCGGCGATGAGGAACTGGTGCTGTTCGACGCGCATCACCCCATGCACGCCCACGGCTTCAGCCTGAATCCGGCCCGCGGCCTGTTTGGTGGCGGCACGGTGGCGTATACGTCCTTGCAGTTCCTGGCCTGGCTGGGCGCGAAAACCGTCTACCTCCACGGGCTTGACCTCTCGGCCAGGGCAGGCCCCCGCTTTTACGAGCGCGCCAACGCGCATCTGCCCACGGCGCTGGACCGGCAGTTCGCCGGACATATCGAACCCGCCTTCCGGCAAGCCGGCAAGCTGCTGCGCGAGCGGGGAATCCAGGTCTACAACCTGTCGCTACTGAGCCGGCTGGCTGACGACATCTTTGAAAAACGGCATTGGAGCTGCTTGCTTGAAGCCTCCTCGCAACCGCTGACGAGTCTCGAACCATGAAGATCCTCTACACCAATTTCCACCGGGGTGACGGCGGTGGTCACACGACCTACGTGATGTCGCTGGCGCGTATCCTTTGCCAGAAGTCGCAAGTCATGGTCGGCGCGCCGCGCCAGAGCCGGCTGCTGGCGGAGGCCCAGGCCCTCCCCGGCCTGCGCACCATCGATCTGGAATTCAAAGGCAACCCGTTCCAACAGCTGGCCGCACTGCGCCGCCTGCGCAGCCTGGTGCGGCAGGAGCGATTCGACGTCATTCACGTCAATGGCTCGGCCGATCATCGGCTATGCATGCTGGCGACGTTGGGGATGGGCCAGAAGCGTCCCTTCATCGTCTACACGCAGCACAACGATCGCGAGGCCAGCAGCCTGGGCGCGCGCCTGCGCGCCAAATGGGGCACCAACCGCGTCATCTGCGTATGCAGCCATACCTTCCGGCGCATGAAGCAGTCCGTATTCCGCAACGAAGACCTTCGGGTGGTGCACAACGGCGTGGACACGGAGAAATATCGTCCCGCGTGCTGCACCGAAACGGCGGAAGCGCGCGCGCGCTATCTGCCGCCCGCGTTGCGCGACCGGCTGGTGATCGGCAGCAACGCCGGGACGGCGGACTACAAGAGCTGGATCGATATGGTGGCCGCCGTGTCGTTGCTGCCCGAGGAACAACGTAAACAGGTCGTCCTTCTGATCGCTGGCGCGATGCCGGGCGACGAGATGCTCGGCCGCGTCGCCGCGCTGGGCATGCGGGATCAGGTGATCTTCACCGGCATGCTCGACAACGTGGAGCCAGTGCTGGCTGCGCTGGATGTGGGGTTTGTGCTGTCGACCAGAGTGGAGACGATTTCTTTCGCCTGCCGCGAGATGATGGCCGCCGGCAAGCCCGTCATCGTGACGAGCGTGGGCGGCCTTACCGAAAACGTCACCGAGGGCCGCAATGGCTGGATCGTTCCGCCCGAAGCGCCGGAGACGGTGGCCCGGACGCTGTCGGAGATCCTGGCGAACCGCGGCGTGCTGCACGCCATGGGCGTGGATGCGCGCAGCACGGCGCTCAAGGAGTTCTCGCTGGCGACCTTCGTCGGCAATACCGAACGTGTCTACCGCGAGAACGCTTACGTCAGTAGTGGATCACCGTCCGGATCGACTTGCCTTCATGCATCAGGTCGAAGGCTTCGTTGATACGGTCCAGCGGCAGCGTGTGCGTGACGAAGGGATCGAGGTCGATCTTGCCGCTCATCGCGTCTTCCACCATGCCCGGCAACTGCGTGCGGCCCTTGACGCCGCCAAAGGCTGAACCGCGCCACACGCGGCCCGTCACGAGCTGAAACGGGCGGGTGCTGATCTCCTGGCCGGCGCCGGCCACGCCGATGATGATGCTTTCGCCCCAGCCCTTGTGGCAGCATTCCAGCGCGGCGCGCATCACGTGCACGTTGCCGATGCACTCAAACGAGAAGTCCACGCCGCCGTCCGTCAGCTCGACGATGACTTCCTGGATGGGCTTGTCGTAGTCCTTGGGGTTGATGCAGTCCGTCGCGCCCATGGCGCTGGCCAGCACGAATTTGTTCGGGTTGGTGTCGACGGCGATGATGCGGCCGGCCTTGGCCTGCACCGCGCCCTGGATGACCGCCAGGCCGATGCCGCCCAGCCCGAATACGGCGACCGTGTCGCCTTCCTTGACCTTGGCGGTGTTGTGCACCGCGCCCAGGCCGGTGGTCACGCCGCAGCCCAGCAGGCAGACCTTTTCATGCGGGGCGGCCGGGTTGATCTTGGCCAGCGAGATCTCGTTGACGACGGTGTACTCGCTGAAGGTCGAGCAGCCCATGTAGTGGTAGAGCGGCTTGCCTTCGTAGCTGAAGCGCGACGTGCCGTCCGGCATGACGCCCTTGCCCTGCGTGGCGCGAACCTTCTGGCACAGGTTGGTCTTGCCCGACAGGCAGAACTTGCACTCGCGGCATTCGGCCGTGTAGAGCGGAATCACGTGGTCGCCCGGCTTGAGCGAGGTCACGCCTTCGCCCACTTCCACTACCACGCCCGCGCCTTCGTGGCCCAGCACGGCCGGGAACAGGCCTTCGGGATCGTCGCCGCTCAGCGTGAAGGCGTCCGTGTGGCAGACGCCCGTGTGCGTGATCTGCACCAGCACCTCGCCGCGCTGCGGGGGCGCGACATCGATCTCAACGATTTCCAGCGGTTTGCCGGGGCCGAATGCGACTGCTGCGCGTGATTTCATAGGGATCTCCAGGTGGATGGGTTATTTCAGATAGGAACGGACGATGCGCATGAGGTCATCGATCTGCGATTCGGTCTCGGGCCCGGGGTCTGGCGGACTTCCCTGAGCAGACTGCAGGAATGTTTCCCGCAGATGGCTTTCCAGCACTTCGGCCATCAGGCCGTTGGTCGCGCCGCGCAGCGCCGCAAGCTGTTGCAGCAGCGCGCCGCATTCCGTGCCTTCATTCACCGCGCGTTCCAATGCTAACGCCTGCCCCTGGATGCGGCGCAGGCGGGTGACAACGCGTTTCTTTTCTTCGGGGGAGTGCGGCACGGCAGGCTCCGATTCGATACAGGGGGGGAGTATACGGAATCCGGCGCGGCGCGTCCAGGCGTGCGCTTGCCGCGCGCCGGATGGCGCCGTCCGGCGACCTATAATTTGGCCTGTTTCCGCCTGACCCTACAGGACTTATCCGTGGCCATGAATCCATCCGACGTGCGGCTGTACCGGGCCGCGGACTATCCCCGCATGCCGTGGCGCAACGGCGGCGGCACGACGCAGGAGGTCGCGTGCAATCCCGGGGGCAATTCCGCGTCGTTCGAATGGCGGCTGTCCCTGGCCGACGTGGCACAGGACGGCGGCTTCTCCGCTTTCACCGGATACCAGCGGATCCTCACCGTGCTGGAAGGCCACGGTATCGAGCTGAACGTGGACGGCGAGCGCCGGCCGCCTCTGGGGCCCCGCACGGCGTATGCGTTTTCTGGCGATTCGCAGGTGGCGTGCCGGCTGCTGGACGGCCCGATCCGCGATTTCAACCTGATCTACGACCCCGAGCGTTTCGATGGGCGGCTCCAATGGGTGCGAGGTTCGGGACCCTGGACCTTTCACAGCAGCGCGCGCACGGTGCTCGTCCTTAACGCCGGCGGCGCCCTGTCCCTTGAGGTGGACGGCGCCGCGCATGCGCTGCCGTCGCGCTACGATTGCCTGCACGTCGAGAGGCCGCCGGGCCTCGCGCGGTACTGCCTGAACGCGGCCGACGAGATCGACGCCTGCGTGATCGAACTGTTGCCGCGCACGGCCTGACGCCGCGCGGCGGTCGCGTCATCAAAATGGGGGTGGCATGCGGATTTGCATGATGGAAGGGCCGGCCGGGCTGCTGCCGGACGGCGCCAATTGGGAGGGCATTGCCGATCGCGTCGGAGAATTGGCGCCGGATCTGCTGGTCACGAATGAAATGCCCTTCGGGCCGTGGCTGGCGGCCTCGCCGTCCTACGACGCCGCGCAGGCCGCCGAATCGGTGCGCTTGCATGAGGCGGGCCTTGCCGCACTGGCGGCGCTGAAGGTGCCCGCCATCGTGTCGTCGCGGCCCGTGCCCGCGGGCGGCCGGCTCGCCAACGAGGCCTTTGCGTTGCAGGACGGGCGCTACACCGCGTTGCACCACAAGCAATATTTTCCCGAGGAGCCGGGCTTTTATGAAGCGACCTGGTTCCGCAGCGCACGGGACGGATTTGACGTTGCCGATGTGGGGGGCATCCGCGTTGGCGTGCTGCTTTGCACCGAATTGATGTTCAACGAACGCGCGCGCCGCTATGGCCGCGACGGGGCAGAGCTCATTGTCGTGCCGCGCGCCAGCGGCGCGTCACGCAGC
>DALZRX010000161.1:0-8485 GCA_032015805.1 Achromobacter sp. | reverse complement strand
CCAGCAGCGCCGCGTAGTCGGCCCGGCCGCCTTCTTTCCTGATGTGCAGGTGCAGCCGGTCGCCGTGCAGCGCCGCCAGCTCGTCCACCAGCGCCATGCAGCGGCGCGAGCGGCCGCTGTAGTGCAGTTCGTAGTCCAGCCCCAGTTCCCGTGCGCGCCGCGCCATGGCGCTGATCGGCGTGATGCCGATGCCGCCGGCGATCAACACGAGCTTGCCGGCGGATTCGTCCAGCCGGAAGTGATTACGCGGACCGCGGATGCGCAGGCGCGCGCCCGGCGTCGCATGCGCGTGCATCCAGGCTGAGCCGCCCCGGCCATCCGCCTCGCGCAGCACGGCAATCTCAAACACGCCGGTCTCGGCGGGGTCGCCACACAAGGAATACTGGCGCGACAGGCCGGTATTGCCGCATTCCACATCAATGTGGGAACCGGGCGACCAGCGGGGCAGGGGCTTACCGTCAGGCGAGACCAGGCGTAACCGCAGGATGCCGTCGGCGGCCTGCACCGCGCTTTGCACGACGACCGGGCGGGTGATGGCGTGCGAAGACGGCTCGCCGATGCGCACAGGATGTTTGCCGTCCAGCAAGGACGGATTCGCGCGTTCCGGATTCTGCGCCGGATCCCACTCCACCCACAGGTGCTCGGGGCCGCGGAAGGACGTGTTGGGCACGTAGGTGAAAGCCTGTTCCGCCAGCTTCAGATGCGGCAGGCGGCGGGTCAGCTCTTCCAGGAATATCTGCATCTCCATGCGCGCCAGGTTCTTGCCCATGCACTGGTGCGATCCATAGCCGAAGGTGAGCTGGTCGCTGGCGTTCTCGCGGCGGATGTCGAACAGGTCGGCATCCTCAAACTGGCCCTCGTCGTGGTTGGCGGACGACGTCACGATCAACAGCTTCGATCCGGCGCGAATACTCACGCCCGCGATCTCCACGTCACGCGTCGCCAGACGCCGCCACGCCGCCACCGACCCGTTGTGGCGCAGGCATTCCTCGACCGCGTTGGGAATCAGGTTCGGGTCTTCGCAGATTTCGCGCCAAGCCTGCGGATGCTGCAACAACAGTTTGATGGCATTGGCGGAAGCGTTCGCCGTCGTCTCGTGGGCCGCGACGATGCCGGCCATCATCATGGAATGCAGATACGAATCCGTCACCACCTCCGGATGCGTCCGTTGCTTGCGCAGGCCGTATTGCATCCAGCCGGGGCCCGACGGATCCTGGCGCATCTTGTCCAGGATCTTGCCGGCCAACTGCCAGAAGTTGCCCACCGCATGCGCGACGGCGACCTGCTCCTCCGGCTTGGGCCGACCCCAGGTATTCACCGTGTGCGCGATGGAATACTGGCGCAGCAGGTCCATGTCCTCTTCCGGCACGCCCAGGAAGTGCAGGGCGACGGTCAGCGGCACCTCCCACAACATCTGGTCGACGAGGTCGGCGCGGCCGTCGTCGATGAAGCGGTCCACGTACTCGCGCGTCAGGCGGCGCACCATGGGTTCGTGGTGCTTCAGTTCCTCGGGCGTGAACGGGTCCATCAGCACGCGGCGGCGCGGCATGTGCGCGGGTTCGTCCTCGTTCACCAGCGTGCGGTTCATGGCATAGCCGTACGATTCCAGCACCGCATTGGCTTCCGGCCCCGTCGGCGTGATCTTTTCCAGCGCAATGGACGGGCTGAAGGTGATGTTGTCGCGGAAGATCGCCTTGATGTCGTCGTAACGCGTCACGACCCAGTAGCCCAGTTGGGGACTGTAGAACACCGGCTCCTGATCGCGCGCCCACCGCACGTACTCGGGCGGGTCCTGCTGATAGCCGTCACCAAAGGGATCGAACTCGGCGGCGCGCGCGCTGACCGGACAGCCCGTGGGGCTTTGCGCGGCAGATAGTGTGGCGTGGTCGATGGGACAGCCCGAGGGGCGAGGGGTGGCGGATGCTTGGTTCATGAGGTCGTTCCGTGTGTTCGTCTTGCGGGCCCGCCGGGGTTCGGCGTATGGCGTGCGGCATACGGCGTGCGGCGGGCCGGTGATGCGGGTTCAGCGTGATGCCGTCCAGCGTGATGCTTAGTCCAGCGTGATGCCCAGATCCTTGATCAGCTTCTGCCAGCGGGCGCGTTCGGCCGTCAGCATCTCGGCGTACTGCGCGGGCGTGTTGCCGATCGGCTCAATGCCGAATTCCACCAAGCGCTGGCGCGTGGCTGGGTCGTTGATGGTCGCGACCACCTGCTTGTTCAGGGCGTCGATCACCGGCTTGGGGGTTGCAGCCGGCACCACCACGCCCACCTGGGCGGCGGCTTCCACATTCTTCAGGCCGATTTCCGCGAACGTCGGCACGTCGGGCAATTGCGGCAGACGGGTCGGATTGGCAACCGCCAGTGCCTTAACCTTGCCGCCGTTGATGAAACCGGCGCCCGCGGCCAGGTCCACCATCATTGCGGGCACCTGCCCGCCGGCCACGTCCGCCAGCGCGGGCGAGGCGCCGCGGTAGGGCACGTGCGTCAGCGTCAGACCCGCCTCAACCTTCAGCAGCTCCATCGCCAGATGGTGCGGGCTGCCGGCGCCGGCCGACGCGTAGTCCAGACCTTCCTTTTTCGCCTTGGCTTCGGCCAGGAATTCCTTGGCCGAGTTGACCTTCATCGCCGGACCAACCACCAGGATCATCGGAAACCGCCCCATCAGCGTGACGGGCGCCAGGTCCTTCGCGGGGTCATACGACAGCTTCTTATAGAGGGCGGGGTTGAACACCAGCGTGCCGTTGTCGGCGGACAGCATCGTGTAGCCGTCGGCCGCGGCGCGCGCCGTTTCCGACGCGGCGATGGCGGTGTTGCCGCCCGGCTTGTTCTCGATCACGACGGGCTGGCCCAGGCGCCCCGTCAACCCTTGCCCGATGCTGCGCGCCAGGAAGTCCGACCCGCCGCCCGCCGCGTAGGGCACGATCCAGCGCACCGGTTTGGAGGGGTATTCGGCGGCCGCCTGCTGGGCGGACGCGGTGGCACACGCCAGCAGGGGCAGGGCCAGCAGGCCGGCCAGGATGTGATGTTTAACACTGCGCATGGACAAGTCTCCTCGTTGTGGAATGTCAAAGGTGCATTCCTCATTTGCGTAAAGCATATACGCAATGCGTAATTTTTGAAGAAGGGTTAACCTTAGTGCCGCTCCAGGCTTTCGGTCCCTCGTTTGCTGGCGAGCGCTTGTCCCGGAGCCGCATTCCCCCATGAGCAAAGCCGCCTTGCCGCCCGAATCCGACCTCGCGTCCACGCAGGACCCGGCCGTCCGGCCCCGCGAGCGCCGGCAACGGGTGCAGGCCGCGGAAACCGGCATGTCCGTCCTGAAAGGCTTGGCCCGCCTCGGCGGCCGCGCCAGCCTCACGGCCCTGGCCGCCCACGTCGGCGAAAGCCCCGCCAAGGTCCACCGCTACCTGATGAGCCTCATCGCCGAAGGCCTGGTCGATCAGGAAGTGGCGACGCAGCAATACCACCTGGGCCTCGAAGCCCTGTATGTCGGCGTGGCCGCCATGCGCCAGGCCGATCCCCTGCGCATCGGCGAACCGGCGCTCGTGCGCCTGCGCGAAAGCCTGGCCGTCACGTGCTTCATCGCCGTCATGGGCAACAAGGGCCCCACCATCGTGCGCTTCGAGGAACCGGGTCTCCCGGTCACCGTGAACGTGCGTGTGGGATCGGTGCTGTCGATGCTGTGGTCGGCGACGGGGCGCGCATTTTTGGGCCTGCTGGACGAGGCGCCCGTGCAGGCGCTGGCGGAAGCCGAACTGGCTGGCGCGCCGGCCGAGCAGCGTGCGCTACTGGATCGTGACGATCCGATCGGCGCGCTGCGGCGCGAAGTGCGGGCAGTGGGGTGCGCAACGGTAAAGGACACGAACCTGCGCGGCATCAGCGCCGTGTCCGCGCCGCTCTATGACCATACGGGGCGGGTCTGCGCGGTGCTGACCGCGCTGGGCGCGACGGGCGGGTTCGATGTGTCGGCGGATGGGGCCGTGGTGGCGGCGGTAAAGCGCGAGGCGCTGGCGGCTAGTGTGGCGCTGGGGTATGTGGCGGGGTGACCCTCCGCAGGACCGCCACAGATTCAGACCAACCCCCATCGACACTAATGTCGAGCCTTGCCACATTGTTCACTTATCAGCGGATCGAGTGAATAAATGTTCGACGAATCATGCGTGGTCGGTACGCAACAGCCATCAAGGTGGCGCCGCGTGGGCGGGAAGACGCCGCGCTCAGATGGCCGTCTCCTGAACACAGGTGACGACAAATCCATTAAGTCCGTGCTTTATACAAAAAATTGTATAATTCCCCGCTGATGGATCCGAGCGCCGTTGAATTTGTTGGCAGTGCGCTGGGTGACTTGCGCGCGTTCCCGCTTTCAGCCAGGCGTGAAGCCGGGTACCAAGTCGACAGAGTGCAGCGCGGGCTGGAGCCGGACGATTGGAAACCCATGAACACCGTCGGAACCGGGGTCCGGGAGATACGAATTCGTGACGTCGCGGGCGCATTTCGCGTGCTCTACATTGCAAAGTTCGTTGGCGTGGTTTACGTGCTGCACTGCTTTCAGAAAACGTCGGCGGCAACCAGCAAGATGGACTTGGATCTGGCCACAAAGCGCTATCGGCACTTGATAAGGGAGCTGAACCGGTGAGCAAGCAACGATACGACAGCGTGTGGGACGCCATTGAAAACACACCGACGGAAGCGGAAAACATGAAACTGCGTTCTGTCCTGATGATGGCTCTGACATATCACCTGCAACAGTCCGGGATGACCCAGGCGCAGGCCGCCCGTCTGTTCGGTGTGACACAACCTCGCGTTTCTGATCTGATGCGCGGCAGGATCAATTTGTTCGGTCTGGATGCTTTGGTGAACATGGCAGCGGCCGCCGGTTTGCGTGTGGAAATGCGCCTGCACGAGGCTGCTTGAATATTTACGGAGTCGGTCGGGCCTGTCGCTACCGCCCCACCTCCAACTTCCCCAGCGCATCCCTGAAATCCGGATACTCCTTCAAAAACGCCTGATTCCGCTCAAACCGCTTGAGCAGCCGATCATCGATCGTCAGGTTCAGCACCGTATCCCGATCCCACACCCTTGGCCGACGCTTCACCGGAATCGGCACCTTCTCGGTGAATTCCTTGTACGAGTCATGGGGCTCACACTGTTCGTAGTCGGTGGAGATCCTTTGCACCGTGCCCGCCTCCAATCCCGCTTGCCGCGCCTTTTCCTGAAGCCATGACGCGGGCAGCGTCTGCAGGCTTCCATCCTGATAGCCACCACCTACATCGGAATGCGCGCCGATGAACCAGCGCTGTTCGACGGGCAGGTGCGCGGGGCGCGGTGGCGAGCCGGCGCGGCGGGTCCAGAGGGTGGGGAAGTAGGGGTCGCGGTACTCGTTGGTGGCGATGGCGTGGAAGGCGTTCAGGACGTGGTTGCTGAGCTCCGTGTCGTGAAAGTTGTAGAAGCTGGAGAACCCCGGAAAGGGGACGCCGCCCACCGGGATGCCCAGGCTGCCCACCGTGTCCCAGACGCCGACGAAGTGCAGGTCGGTGTCGCGCGAGAAGTGGGCGCGGAAGGCGGCGGCTTCCAACGAGGACGGGGTGCAGTCGTCGCGGTACAACGCGTACGCCTCAGAAACGTTGTCCTCGGTGGGCTCCTTGAGCAGGCCGCATTTGCGCACCATGCCCGCCAGGCTGCGCGCGGAGTAGGCGCCGCGGCTGAAGCCGAAAAGGAAGATGCGGTCGCCGGGCTCATGGCGTTGGCACAGCCAGCGGTAGCCTTGACGGATGTTGGCCGACAGGCCCGCGCCAAAGGCGCCGCCCATGAATTTGTCGATGGCCGACCACAGGCCCTGGCCTTGTGTCCCCACGCCCTCGATGTAGAGCGTTTCCTGCGTGCTGGTTTCCGGCGCCGCTTTGTATAGCTCGTAGACGTTGGTGCGGTCGTTGGGTTCGTTCCACGTGCCGTCGAAGAATACGGCCAGGTTCTTCATCATGATCGTCTCCCCACACACAGATAAAGGCTTGCGATACCCATGCTGCCGGCTGGGACAACGCCGCGTGAGGCAAGCTAGCACGCAGCGACTTTCGTGCCGCGCGCGGGCTTTCCCTGCTGCATGGATGTACACCACCTTTCTGTCTAGCCTTTCGCGTGCGACCGTGCGCGCTTGCTGCGTCTGCGCGGCGTTCCGTTTTCAAGAGTACGCCTTTACTACGGCATCAGCAGCAGTCCAAAACGGGTTCGGATGATATCCAGCGTGCAAAAAAAAAGCGGCCCGAAGGCCGCGGTCGCAAACAGGAACAAGCCGCGCTCACACGATCTCGAACTGCACGTCGATGTTGTCGCGAATCGCGCGCGAATATGGGCAAAGCTGGTGCGCCGATTCGACAAGCAGTTGCTTCTGCTCGGTGGTCAGGCCGGGCAGCGACACCGCGAGCGTGACGCCGAGCGCGAAGTTGGCGCCGTTGTCGACCTTGCCCAGCGACACGCTGGCGTCGATGGCGATGTCGCGCGGCACGGTGATGCCGTGGGTGGGGCCGGCGCGCTTGATCGCGCCCATGAAGCAGGCCGAGTAGCCCACGCCGAAGAGTTGCTCGGGATTGGTGCCCGGCTTGCCCGATCCGGGCGTACTGAGCGTCACGTCCAGGGCGCCGTCGCTGCTGCGTCCCGCGCCTTCGCGGCCGGCGGTGGTGTGGGTATGGGCGGTGTAGAGGACCTGCTCCAGTTGCTTTGCCATGATGACTCCAGGGTGGCGGCACGTTGCGGTCGTGCCATTGGTTGGGAGCCTGCATTGCAACAAGGGGCTGTATCGGCCATGTGTCGGCGGCACGCCGGGATTGCATCGCGGCGTATCCATGGGCCATGCAGATACGCTGCGATACACAGCCGGCCGTTGGCGGCGGCGGCGGCATTGGAGTATGTTGCGCGCTGGCGGCACGCGCCGCGCAACGCAACGATTACGGAAAGCACACATCATGGGACGTCTCGCCATTCTGGGCGCCTTGCACGAAGAGATCGCCGACCTGCTGGCCGCCATGGATCCGGGCGCGGAAATCCGCCGCATCGCCATGCGCGATTTTCAGGTGGGCACGTTGTGGGGCACGCCCTGCGTGATCGCGCTCAGCCGCATCGGCAAGGTGGCGGCGGCGGCGACGGCGTCCATCGTCATCCAGGAGTTCGGCGTGTCGCGCGTGCTCTTCACGGGGCTGGCGGGCGGACTCCATCCGCAGGTGCGTGTGGGCGACGTGGTGGTTGCCGATACGCTGATGCAGCACGACATGGACGCGCGGCCCCTGTTCGCCCGGCATGAAATCCCCTTGCTGGGGCGCGAACGTTTCGAGACGGATGCCGCGCTGAGCGCACTGCTTCTGGAAAGCGCCCGGGAGTTCGCGGGCACGGGCGGTCTGCCGGCCGCGGCCGTCAAGCCCCAGGTCCATCACGGACTGATCGCGACCGGCGACATCTTCGTCAACGACAACGACCTGGCGCACGCGCTGCGCGAGCGCCTGCCCGAGGCGCTTTGCCTGGAAATGGAAGGCGCGGCCATGGCGCAGGTGTGCCACGAGTTCGGGGTGCCGTTCGCCGTGATGCGCGTGATCTCCGACAGCGCCGATCACGCAGCCAAAACGGATTTCACGGATTTCCTGGTGAACCTGGCGCGGCTGTACACGGCCGGCATCCTGAAGCCGTTGCTGCAGTCGGGCGCCCTGCGCGGCGGCTGACGCCCGATCCTAGGAGGCCAGTGGCGCAATCCGGACTTCGGCCGAGAGGCCGCCGCCCTCGCGATTGGTAAGGATCAGGCGTCCGCCCAGCGCCTGGGCAAGCTGGTGGGCGATGGCCAGCCCCAGACCTGTGCCGCCGGTGTCGCGGTTGCGGGAGCCTTCCAGCCGATAAAAGGGTTGCAGCACCGCGTCCAGTTCCTCGGTCGGGATGCCCGGCCCGCGGTCCAGCACGTAAATGGACAGCGTCGAGGCGTCCAGCGCCGCCACGTGGACTTCGGCCGCGCCCGCGAACTTCAAGGCGTTGTCGATGAGGTTGCCCAGGATGCGCCGCAGCGCATGGGGACGCGTCACCAGCGGCGGTACGGCGTCGCCCGACAGGCTCACGTCCTTGCCCGTGTCCTGGTAGTCGCACACCAGGCTGTCCAGAAAAGCGTTCAGGTCGATGCGGGCCGGCGCCTCCGTCTTGCCGTGGGCGCTGCGGGCGTAGTCGATGCCCTCGCGCACCAGCCGCTCCACTTCAGTCAGGTCCTGCGCCAGCTTGTCGCGGTCGGTGGATGGGTCCATGAACTCGGTGCGCAGCTTCATGCGCGTGATCGGCGTCTGCAGATCGTGCGAGATTGCCCCCAGCATCTGCATGCGTTCGGCCAGATGCGCCGCGATGCGGTCCTGCATCGCATTGAAGGCGACGGCGGCGTGCGCGACCTCGGCCGGACCCGCCTCGTCGAGCAGGGGGCTTTTGCGGTCGGGATGCAGTTCCTCGGCGGCGCGGGCCAGACGCGTCA
>DALZRX010000160.1:3473-8498 GCA_032015805.1 Achromobacter sp. | reverse complement strand
TGATCGGCGCCATCGCGCTGGCCGGCTGGCCGCAGTACGCGCGCACGGTGCGCGGTTCGACGCTGGTGGAAAAGAACCGTGAATACGTGCAGGCCGCCCGCGTGATCGGCGTGGCCTCGCCCGTCATCATGTTCCGCCACGTGCTGCCCAACGTGCTCGGACCGGTGCTGGTGCTGGCCACGGTGCACCTGGCGACCGCCATCATTACTGAGGCGACGCTGTCGTTCCTGGGAGTGGGGGTGCCGCCGACCGCGCCGTCGCTCGGCACGCTGATCCGGATCGGCAACGATTTCCTGTTTTCCGGAGAGTGGTGGATCACCATTTTCCCGGGCGCGGCGCTGGTGCTGCTGGTGCTGTCGGTCAACCTGCTGGGTGACTGGCTGCGCGATGCACTCAACCCGCGGCTGAATTGAGGTAACCATGAGCGCATTACTCGAAGTCCGCAACCTGCGCGTGGAGTTTCCCACGCGCCGCGGCACGCTACGCGCCCTGGACGACGTGTCCTTTTCCATCCAGGCTGGCGAAGTCCTGGGCGTGGTGGGCGAATCCGGCGCCGGCAAATCGCTGACCGGCGCCTCCATCATCGGCCTGCTCGAACCCCCGGGCCGCATCGCGGCGGGGGAGATCCTGCTGGCGGGCCGGCGCATCGACAACCTGCCCGACGAGCAGATGCGCCGGGTGCGCGGCCGCGAGATCGGTGCGGTGTTCCAAGACCCGCTGACCTCGCTCAACCCGCTGTACACGGTGGGCAGGCAGCTTGCCGAGACCATCGTCACCCACCTGGACATGACATGGTCGCAGGCGCGCAACCGCGCGGTCGAGCTGTTGGCGTCCACCGGCATTCCCGCCGCGCGCGAGCGCATCGACCACTATCCGCATCAGTTTTCCGGCGGCATGCGCCAGCGCGTGGTGATCGCGCTGGCCCTGGCCGCCGAGCCGAAGCTGGTGGTGGCCGATGAACCCACCACGGCGCTCGACGTATCCATCCAGGCGCAGATCATCGAACTGCTCAAGCGCCTGTGCCGCGAGAACGGCACCGCCGTCATGCTGATCACCCACGACATGGGCGTGATCGCCGAGACGGCCGACCGCGTGGCGGTGATGTACGCCGGCCGCGTGGCGGAGATCGGTCCGGTGGCCGACGTGATCCACAAGCCGCGCCACCCCTACACGGCGGGGCTGATGGGGTCCATTCCCTCGCTGGAAGGCCACACCGAACGGCTCGTGCAGATCGACGGCAGCATGCCGCGGCTCAACGCCATTCCCCCGGGCTGTGCGTTCAATCCGCGTTGCGGCCAGCGCCTGCCGCGCTGCGCGCACGACAGGCCGGAGCTGATGCCCGCGGGCACGTCGCGCGCGGCCTGTTGGCTGCATGACAAAGGCAATACGTTGGAGGTGGCCGCATGAGCACGCCCTTGGTTCAAGTGAAGGATGCGGCCCGCTGGTTCGATGTGTCGCCGCCCTGGCTGGAGCGCGCGCTGGCGCGCAAGCCCAAAGTGATGCTGCGCGCGGTGGACGGCGTGTCGTTCGACATCGCCCGCGGCGAGACGCTCGCGCTGGTGGGCGAATCCGGCTGTGGCAAATCCACGGTCGCGCGCATGCTGGTGGGCCTTTACGGCCTGACCCGTGGCGACATCCAGTTCGATGGCCAGCCGCTGTCGCGCATGTCCGAGTCCGGCGGCCGCGCGTTGCGCAAGCGCCTGCAGATGATCTTCCAGGATCCCTATGCCAGCCTGAATCCGCGTTGGCGCGTGGGCCGCATTATTGCCGAGCCGATGCTGACGCACACGCAGATGACGCCGCAGGAGCGCGTGGCGCGCGTTGGCGAACTGCTCCGGCAGGTAGGGCTGGACCCCGCGGACCAGGGGCGCTATCCGCACCAGTTTTCAGGCGGGCAGCGCCAGCGCATCTCGATCGCACGGGCGCTGGCGGTCAATCCGGAGTTCCTGGTGTGCGACGAGCCCACCTCGGCGCTGGATGTTTCCGTGCAGGCGCAGGTGCTGAACCTGATGAAGGACCTGCAGCGCAAGCTGGGGCTGACGTACCTGTTCATCTCCCACAACCTGGCCGTCGTGCACCACGTGGCTGACCGCGTGGGAGTGATGTATCTGGGCCGCATGGTGGAGGTGGCGCCGCGCGACGAACTGTTCGCGCGTCCGCGGCATCCCTACACGCGGATGCTGCTCGAGGCGATCCCGGACATCAATGGCGCCGGCAAACCGCGCACGGCGGTGGCGGGCGAGGTGCCCAACCCCTTGAATCCGCCGCCCGGCTGCACCTTCCATCCGCGCTGCCCGCACGCCAACGACCGTTGCAGGGCAGAGGCGCCGGCCGCGATGCTGGCGGGGGTGTCGATCGTGGCGTGTCATGCCGTGGAGGAAGGCCGGATCACTGCGTGATCCGACCATGCCGTGGGCCGGGCGCCTGCCCGGGCCGCGGCGCTCAGTGGCGGTGGTTGTGGTGGACGTCGTCGTACGGCGTGTCGTCGTCTTCGTCGTCCGCACCGTCTTCGTCTTCTTCTTCCTCGTCCGGATCGGCTTGCGGTTCCTCGGTCAGGGCGAAGGGCAGCACGTCTTCCAGGTTGTCGGACCACGCGGACTCTTCGCCGTCGTGGTCGAGCTTGATGAAGCGCTCGCCGTCATTGAGCGAAATCTGGATGGCCCACAGGTACAGACAGTCATAAGTGTCGTCATCGGACTGCGGCAGACCGCCGCGGTTGCCGAGCAGGCGCGAGCCCGGCCCGCCCATCTGCACGTGCGTCTGTTCCTCGTCGGCCTCGGCCTTCTCGTCCATCGGGACGCCGTACGTCACCCATTCGGTTCCCTCGTCGCCCAGCACCACTTCCGCCAGCACGGGCTTGCCGAGGTAGGCGCTGAGTGCATCCGCCGTCTTGGCCAGCATGTCCAGTTCGGGCGCGCTGAAATGGGTCAAGGAAGCGGGGGGAGTGGCAGAGGCGGACATGAAGGTTCCTGGGCGCGATGAAGCCGCGACGGCACGGCAGATACGTCAGGCGCTATTGTCGCGCGAACAGCGCTGCGGTGCATCGGGCGCTTGGATTACGAAGAAACGTGTGCATTCAGGCGCCGGCGGGCAGGCCTCTTCTGCGGGCGCTGTCCGGCGATTCGCCGGTCAACCGCTGAAACATGGCGATGAAGGCGGAAGGACTGCTGTAGCCCAGTTCGCGCGCCACCGCCTGCACCGGGCGGCCATCGTCCAGCATGCCTAGCGCGCTGACCACCCGCAACCGCTGGCGCCAGTCATTGAACGACATGCCAAGGTGCTGCTGGCAATGGCGCAGCAGCGTGCGCTCGGTGATGCCCGCCGTGCCTGCCCAGTACGCCGCGCCCCGCTTGTCGCCGGGCTTGCGTTGCAACGCGGACAGCACGGGCGCCAGGACCGGATCGCTGGTCGAGGGCAGATAGCTGGCGTAGACGCGCGCCTGGCGGGCCTGGTCAATGACGATCTGCGACAGTCTCCGGTCTTCCGGCGTGACCGGATGGCAGATGCCGCGCCGTTCGAAGTCCGCCAGAACGGCCCGCATGACGGGACTGATCTCCAGGGTGCAGGGGTCGTCCGGCAGACCCTGGCAGGCCCCGGCGGGAATGTCGATGCAGGCGTAGTGCACTTCGCCCGCGTTCTGGCAGCAGTGCTCCACCCCGGGCGGTATCCAGATGGCGTACTGCGGCGGCGACAGATAGGTGACGCCACGGATGCCGATCTCCATGATTCCCGAGATCGCGAAGTTGAGCTCGGCCCACGGCGAGGTGTGGCGCTTCATGCGCGAATTCGGCGTGAAATGCAGGATGCGGCAGGCAAGCGGGTAAGGCAGGTGCTCGGCCAGGATGGGCGGATCAGTGGCGAAGGCCATGTCGGAAGTTCGCAGGGGTTTGTCTGTTTTTCAGTATATACATCAAGTCGGACGAGCCCTACACTGGGCTGCTTTCGTATCCCGGTCTTCCCGATTCAATGATGCGCTCCGACGCTCCGCAGCTTCCCCTCCGGTTTTTGCTCTTCCCGCTCCTGGCGGCCCTCATCTGGTCGGTCAACATGATCGTGACCAAGATGGCCGCGGGCGTCATCGCGCCGGCCGCCATCGGCTTTTACCGCTGGGCCCTGGCGGGCCTCGTGCTGACCCCGTTTGCCTTGCCCGGCGTCTGGTCGCAACGCCGGCAGGTGCTGGCGCACTTGCCGAAATTCGCGGTGCTGGGCGGACTGGGCATGGCGCTGTACCAGGGGCTGGCCTATGTGGCCGCCGCGTCCACCACCGCGACCAACATGGGTTTCATCACGGCAATGATCCCGCTCATGACCATCGCTGTCATGGCGGTGATCATGCGCGAGCGGCCCTCGGCCATGGCGCTGCTGGGCAGCCTGGTGTCGCTGGCAGGACTGGCGCTGCTGATCGGCGAGGGCGATCCGGCCCGGTTGCTGTCCGTGGGCGCCAACCACGGCGACGTGCTGATGGGACTGGGCGCGCTGGCCTACGCGCTCTATGGCGTGCTGCTGCGGCGCTGGGCGCTGCCGGTGGGGCCGTGGCAATCGCTGTATGTGCAGGTCGCGTTCGGCATCCTGTTCCAGCTTCCCGCCTTTCTGCTGGCGCCGGCGTCGCCGCTCAACGGCGCCAACGTGCCGCTGGTGCTTTATGCCGCGGTGTTTCCGTCGCTGTTCGCGCCGTACCTGTGGATGCAGGGCGTGCGCCACCTGGGACCCAATCGCGCCAGCATCTTCCTGAATGTCATGCCGGTGTTCACCGTGGCCATCGCGGCGTTGTTCCTGGATGAAAAGCCGCACCTCTTCCACATTGCCGGCGGGGCGCTGGCGCTGGCCGGCGTGATGCTGGCGCAGATGCGCACGCCGGGGTTACCGGGGCGCGCCGCGAAGGCAGACTGAGGCCGGAAGGGGCCGGATCGCCTCCGCCGCACACGGGACGGTTCCGGCCTACAATCAGTGGTTTCTCAGCTATATCTCACCTACGAGCCCATGGCCCAATACGTCTACACCATGAACCGCGTCGGCAAGATCGTG
>DALZRX010000160.1:2211-3463 GCA_032015805.1 Achromobacter sp. | reverse complement strand
TTCGTTTTTTCCTGGCGCCAAGATCGGCGTGCTGGGCCTGAACGGCTCGGGCAAATCGACGCTGCTCAAGATCATGGCGGGCGTCGACCGCGAGATCGAAGGCGAAGCCGTGCCCATGCCCGGCCTGAATATCGGTTACCTGCCGCAGGAGCCGCAGCTCAACCCTGAGCACACGGTCCGCCAGGCGGTCGAGGAAGGCCTGGGCGCCGTCGTCACCGCCAAGAAGCGCCTGGATGAGGTCTACGCCGCTTACGCCGAACCGGATGCGGACTTCGACGCGCTGGCCGCCGAACAGGCCGACCTCGAAGCCATCATCGCCGCCGCCGCCTCCAGCGGCGCGGACGACATCGAACACCAGATGGAAATCGCCGCCGACGCGCTGCGTCTGCCGCCCTGGGACGCCATCGTCGGCAAGCTGTCCGGCGGTGAAAAGCGCCGCGTCGCCTTGTGCCGCCTGCTGCTCTCCAAGCCCGACATGCTGCTGCTGGACGAACCCACCAACCACTTGGATGCCGAAAGCGTGGAGTGGCTGGAGCAATTCCTGCACAAGTTCCCGGGTACGGTCGTCGGCGTGACCCACGATCGCTACTTCCTGGACAACGCGGCCGAATGGATCCTGGAACTGGACCGCGGCTACGGCATCCCCTGGAAGGGCAACTACAGCTCGTGGCTGGAACAGAAGGAAGATCGCCTCAAGCAAGAGGAATCCTCCGAATCGGCGCGCCAGAAGACCATCAAGAAGGAACTGGAGTGGGTGCGCCAGAACCCGAAGGGACGCCAGGCCAAGGCCAAGGCACGTCTCGCGCGTTTCGAGGAACTGTCGTCCTACGAATACCAGAAGCGCAACGAAACCCAGGAAATCTTCATTCCGGTGGGCGAGCGCCTGGGCAACGAGGTCATCGAATTCAACAACGTCAGCAAGGCCTACGGCGATCGCCTGCTGATCGACAACCTCAGCTTCAAGGTGCCGCCGGGCGCCATCGTCGGCATCATCGGCGCCAACGGCGCCGGTAAGTCCACGCTGTTTCGCATGATCGCCGGCCGCGAGCAGCCGGATTCGGGCGAGGTGAACATCGGCCAGACCGTGAAGCTGGCCTACGTCGACCAGTCGCGCGACGCGCTGGAAGACAAGAAGACGGTGTTCGATGCGGTGGCCGACGGCGCCGATCTCCTGACCGTGGGCAAGTTCGAGATGTCGTCGCGCGCCTACCTGGGCCGCTTCAACTTCAAGGGCGGCGACCAGAACAAGGTG
>DALZRX010000160.1:1007-2201 GCA_032015805.1 Achromobacter sp. | reverse complement strand
GCGAAGAGGGCGCCAAGCCCAAGCGCCTGCGCTACAAGGCGCTGAAGTAAGCCGCCTCGCGGTCGCCAGCAATGTCGCCAATCCCGGCCTCGCGCCGGGATTTTTCATGGCGGCAGGCACCGCAACGCACGCACGGAAGTCGCCGCGCGGCGTTATCCTGAAGCCTTGCACAGGGAGCCTTTCACCATGCTGCTGTCCGCCTCCGATTCCACCCTGCTGATCGTTGACATGCAGGGCCGCCTGATGCCCGTGATCCACGACGGCGATGCCGTGCTCCACACCGCGCACAAGCTCGCGCAGGCGGCGCGGCTGCTCGATGTGCCCGTCGTCGCCACCGAACATCACAGCCGGATGCTGGGCGTGACCGTGGACCCGCTACGCGAACTGGTTCAGGCCACCTTCCAGAAAATGCACTTCTCGTCAGCCCGGGAGCCGGGCTTCGACGGCTGGCTGCCGGCGTCGCGCCGGACCGTCCTGGTGGCCGGTTGCGAGGCGCACATTTGCGTGCTGCAAACCGTGATCGGGTTGATCGAACTGGGCTACAAGGCCGTCCTGGTCGCGGACGCGGCAGGTTCGCGCAAGCCCTCGGACCATCATGCCGCGCTGCGCCGCGCACGGGCCCATGGCGCGGAAATCGTCACGTCGGAAATGGCGATTTTCGAGTGGATGGAGACTTGCGAGCACCCGCGATTCCGCGACGCGTTACGTCTGGTCAAATAGCCGTCGGCGCCTGCAACATGGTCCCCAGGGGAGCGCAAGGATTCTCTCTCCCTTTGACACAATTCCTGGGCAAACCTAACACCCTGTCCCCGGATAATTTGCGATCCTGAAAGCTCTAAACCCAAAAAAGGTCCGCGCGCTCGCGTTTTGGTTCATCGGTGCGGCCTGGGTACAAGAACAGGAGCTTCATCATGAAAATCGCATCGCTTTCCAAGATCTGTGCCGCTGTGGCGTTGGCCGCCACGATGGCGGGTTGTTCGTCGTGGGATGGCATGAGCCATCGCCAGAAGAGTACCGTGGGGGGCGCCGCGCTGGGCGGTGTCGCCGGCGCGGTGATTACCAACGGCGGCGTGCTCGGCACGGTCGGTGGCGCGGCGATCGGCGGTGTGATCGGCGATCAGGTCGGCAAGCGTTAAGCCGTCCCCGCCCCAAAAGCAACGCCCGGCAATGCCGGGCGTTTTTCATGCGTGACGC
>DALZRX010000160.1:0-997 GCA_032015805.1 Achromobacter sp. | reverse complement strand
GCCGGCAAGGCCGGCGCCCGCAAGCCGTCAGGTCTCGTTCTGCGGCATTTCGATCTTTACTTCCAACACTTCCAGCGTGTCCTGGCGTTCCAGGTGCACCTTGATGTCTTCGGGGTTGATCTTCACGTATTTGGAGATGACCGCGATCAGCTCCTGCTGGAGCTGGGGCAGGTAATCGGGCGAATCCCCGCGGCCACGCTCGTGGGCAAGGATGATCTGCAACCGTTCTTTGGCGACGGACGCGGAGGTCTTCTTTTGACCGAGCAGAAACGACAGGAAGGACATCGCTTACTTGCCTCCGAACAGGCGTTTCAGGAAACCAGGCTTTTCGTAGTCGGTAAAGCGCAGGGCCTTGTCTTCGCCAAGGTAACGGCTGACGACGTCCTTGTAAGCTTCCGAGACGTCGGTTTCTTTCAGGTGGATGGCCGGCAAGCCCTGGTTCGACGCCTGCAGCACGGCTTCGGATTCGGGAATCACGCCGATGAGCTTGATGCGCAGGATGTCTTCGATATCGGTCAGCGACAGCATCTCGCCATCGGACACGCGCTTGGGGTTGTAGCGCGTCAGCAGCAGATATTCTTTGACCGGCTCGTCGCCATCGACCGCGCGCTTGGACTTGGCTGCCAGGATGCCCAGGATGCGGTCCGAGTCGCGCACCGACGAGACTTCGGGATTGGTGACCACCAGCGCGTCGTCGGCAAAGTAGGCCGCCATCAGCGCGCCGGTCTCGATGCCCGCGGGGGAGTCGCAGACGATGTAGTCGAAACCCATTTCCTTCAGGTCGTTGATGACCTTTTCCACGCCTTCCTGCGTGAGCGCATCCTTGTCGCGCGTCTGCGAGGCGGGCAGGATGAAAAGGTTTTCGAGCTGTTTGTCCTTGATCAGCGCTTGCTTGAGGGTGGCCTCGCCCTGGATCACATTGACGAAGTCATACACCACGCGACGCTCGCAACCCATGATGAGGTCGAGGTTGCGCAGGCCGACGTCGAAGTCGATG
>DALZRX010000159.1:0-8510 GCA_032015805.1 Achromobacter sp. | reverse complement strand
CGTTCGGCCGTCTGGCGCAGGCGGTCGGTCAGGAACGGGCCGGGCAGCAGGTTGTTGATCGTGACGCCATGGCGTACGGTCTGGCGCGCCAGCCCCGCCACGAAGCCGGTCAGCCCGGCGCGCGCGCCGTTGGACAGGCCCAGGATGTCGATGGGCATCTTCACGGCGGCGGAGGTGATGTTGACGATCCGCCCAAAGCGCCGCGCGATCATGCCGTCCACCGTGGCGCGGATCAATGCGATGGGCGTCAGCATGTTGGCGTCCAGGGCGGCAATCCAGTCCTCGCGCGACCATTCCCGGAAGTCGCCCGGCTTCGGTCCGCCCGCATTGGTGACCAGGATGTCGGGTTCCGGGCAGGCCGCGAGCAGCGCCTGCCTGCCGGCCTCAGTCGTCACATCGGCAGCCACCGTGACCACCGAGGCGCCTGTCTCGCGTCGGATTGCGTCCGCCGCGGCGTCCAGAGTGGCCGCCGTTCGCGCGGCCATCACGAGGTTCACGCCTTCGCGCGCCAGCGACATCGCGCAGGCGTAGCCCAAGCCCTTGCTCGACGCGCACACCAGCGCGTGCCTGCCTTTGATTCCGAGGTCCATGCGTTCGCTCCTTTCAGCCTTGCACGGGTTGGCGGCCGGATGCGGCCAGCGAAAGCCCGACGCGAGCCACCGTGGCTTCCAGCTCGGCGGCGGTCACCGGATCGATTCGCATCCCCGGCGCGCGCAGCGCATGACTCTTGATGGCGCCGCGGCGTTGGTACACGTACTTGCGCAGCGCCAGCCCGATCTTGGGCTGGAACTCGTAGCGGATCAGCGGGCAGTAGCGGTCGAAGATCGCTGCCGCGCCGGCGTGATCGCCGCTGGCGTAGCGTTCGTAGATGGCCACCAGGATTTCGGGAAACGCAAAGCCGGTCATGGTGCCGACCGCGCCGCGTTGCAGCTCCTCCAGGAAGTACACGCCGCCCAGGCCACCGAAGATCGCCATCTCGGCGTCCGGCACCAGCTCGCGGATGCGGCTGATCTTTTGCGCCACGGGCGGCTCTTCCATCTTGATCATGTGCACGCCGCCTTCGCGGCCCAGCCGCGCCACCACCTCGGGACGGATTTCGGTGCCGAAGGAGTCCGGGAAGTCGTGGATCACGACCGGGATCTTCACCGCCTCGGCCACGGCCTTGTAGTAGTCGAACAGCAGCGCATCGCTAGCGTTGTCCAGGGGGGCCGCGAACACGGCCGATGCGCCCAGGTCCTGCGCTTCGCGCGCCTGCTCGATGGCGCCGGCGATGCCGTGGGCGCGCACCCCGACCCACACCGGCACGCGGCCGTTCGTGTGCTTGACGAAGGTTTCCAGGACCAGCCGGCGCTCGGCGTTGGACAGCTTGTGCAGTTCGCCCAGGAATCCCAGGATGGCCAGGCCGGTCACACCGGTTTCGAGCAGGAAATCGACCAGCGTGCGGATGCTGTCGGCATCGACCCGCAGGGCATCGTCGAAGGGCGTGGGGCAAATGGTGAAGACGCCTTTGGCGTCGATGGAGGCTGCCATCTTTTCTCCGTCAGGATGCGTGAAAACCGAAATCGGAAGCGACGTTTCGATGTCATCCTAAAGCGGAAGTTTTAGAACTCCACTTGCTTTTTTATTGCCTTGGTATAACAGCTGGTTAAGTCAAGGTTTACCCTTGGCAGGGTTTGCCTGGACCTGTGCGGACAGCTCGAAACCCTGTTCCTGCAGCGTGTGGCGCAGCACGTCGACGAAGGCCTGCGCAAGTTGCGACAGGGGTTCGAATCGGGACTGCACCAGGCTCGCGGTCAGGATCTTGGCCTGGTCGATCGGGCGCACCACGAAGTCGCCCTGCGTGCGGCTCTTGACCGAGAATTCGTCCACGATGGCGATGCCCGCGCCGGCCTGCACCAGCGAGCACGCGTTCTGCGGTGAACTCACTTCGACGGCCAGCCGGCGGGTCTGTCCGGCCTCCTGGTACATCTGCTCCACCAGCATGCCGAACGGCGTGTCGCCGCCGTAGGAAATCAGCGGGTAGGGCAGGAGGTCGCCAATCGACAGCAGCGAGCGATGGGCGAGCGGATGGTTGTACGGGCAGATGCAGACCAGCCGCGCCTGACCGATGGGCTGGGTCAGCAGATTGGGGTGCTGGACCGGCAGGATCACCACGCCCAGTTCGGCGCGGTTGTCCAGCAGCATCTGCGTGAGCGGTTGTTGGGTCAGCGGCTGGAAGGTCACCTTGACGTCGGGGTGCGTCTCGCGAAAGCGCGAGATCGTCAGGGGGACGAGCATGTGGCCGATGCTGGGGCTGGACACCAGGTGCAGGATGCCGCTGCGGCGCTCGGACAGTTCCGATGCCAGTTCCCCCACGCGCCGCAC
This sequence comes from Achromobacter sp., assembly GCA_032015805.1. Lineage (GTDB taxonomy): Bacteria > Pseudomonadota > Gammaproteobacteria > Burkholderiales > Burkholderiaceae_B > Achromobacter. The sequence goes on along the minus strand of DALZRX010000159.1, from coordinate 6,146 downwards.
GCCGGCATAGACGGTTTCCACTTCGCGAAAGAGTTGCCGGGATTCGGGCGTGGGATAAAGCCTGCCCTTGATGCGCTCGAACAGCGCAAAGCCCAGGCGCTGTTCGGTGTGCGACAGGAGGCGGCTGACGGCGGGCTGCGAGACGAAGAGCAGCTTGGCCGCCCCGCTGATCGAACCCGTCGTCATCACCGCCCGGAATACTTCGATTTGCCGCAGATTCAGTTGCATGGCGCGCCCGCTCCGAATTGACGCGACGAGCATAACAAAGGGTTAAGGGCAGCGCACAAATTGACAATATATGCTCAGGCCGCCCGCGGATAGACTGGCGCCGTACCTTGACCCGGCCCGCGCGACGCGCGGCACGGGCGTCGCCACCACCAGGACGGACGAATGGAACAGACCCTGTTTGTGATCAATCCCAATTCCACGCAGGCCGTGACGGACGCATTCGATGCCGGGCTGGAACCGCTGCGCATGGCCGGCGGCCCGCGCATCCGGTGCCTGACGCTGGCCGAGGGGCCGGCGGGCGTGCAGACCCAACTGGACGTCGAAAGCGTGACCCTGCCGCTCGCCGCCCTGGTGCGCAAGCTGGATGCCGAGCACGGCGCGGGCGCGGCCGGCTACGTCATCGCCTGCTTCAGCGACCCCGGTCTGCATGCCGTGCGCGAAGCCACGCGCAAGCCGGTGCTTGGCATCAGCGAATGCGGCATGCTGACGGCGCTGACGCTGGGCCAGCGCGTTGGCGTGATCGCGATCCTGCGCCAGTCGCTGCCGCGCCACGGGCGGATGTTTGGCGCGATCGGCGTTTCCGGGCGCGTGGCGGCCGAGCTGCCGTTGGATCTCGGAGTCGTGGAACTGTCGGACGCCGCCCGCACGCGCGAGCGTCTTCTGCACGTCGGCGCGCGGTTGCGCGACGAGCATCAGGCCGACGTGCTGGTGCTGGGCTGCGCCGGAATGGCCTCGTATCGAGGCTGGCTGCAGGACGAACTGGGCCTGCCGGTGGTCGAGCCGACCCAGGCCGCGGCGGCGATGGCCATCGGCCGCATCCGGCTGAACTGGCACGGCGCTTGAGGCCACCATGCGCAATCACGAACTGATCGAACGGTTGTCGCATCTGGTCGGCGACAGCGGCCTGGTGCTGGATGCCGAGAGCCAGGCGCCTTACGTGCGCGACTGGCTGGGCAAGTGGCAGGGCAGCACGCCCGTGGTGGTGCGGCCGCGCAACGCCACCGAGGTGTCGGCGGTCATGCGGCTGTGCCATCAGACGCGCTCGCCGGTGGTGCCGCAGGGCGGCAATACCGGCATGAGCGGCGGCGCCACGCCCGATGGCAGCGGGGCCCAGGTGATCCTCAGCCTGAATCGCATGAAGCGCATCCGCGAGGTGGACCCGGTCAACAACACGCTATGCGCGGATGCCGGCGTTCTGCTGGCCGACGTGCAGGCAGCCGCGCGCGACGCCGGCCGCTTTTTCCCCTTGAGCCTGGGCGCCGAGGGCAGTTGCACCATCGGCGGCAATCTGGCCACCAATGCCGGGGGCACCGCGGTCCTGCGCTATGGCAACACGCGCGACCTGGCGCTGGGGCTGGAAGTGGTGCTGCCGGACGGCCGCGTCTGGAACGGCTTGCGCGCGCTGCGCAAGGACAACACCGGCTATGACCTCAAAAGCCTGTTTATCGGCTCGGAGGGCACGCTTGGCATCATCACCGGCGCGGTGCTCAAGCTGTACCCCGCGCCTGCGGGACGTGTGGCGGCCTGGGTCGGCGCCGACACGCCCGCGCAGGTGGTGGAGCTGCTGAGCCGCCTGCAGGGGGTCTGCGGCGAAAGGCTGACCGCGTTCGAAATGATGTCCGCGCGCTGCCTCGATCTGGTGGTGGCGCACGTCGGCGGCGCGGCCAGCCCGCTCGCCGGTCGCCATGCCTATTACGCCCTGGTGGAGCTGTCCGATACTGAACCCGCCGGACTGGCCGCCTTGCTGGAGGCAGCGCTAAGCACCGCGCTGGAGGCGGGCGTCATCCAGGACTGCGTGGTCGCCATGAACGATTCACAGGTCCAGTCCCTGTGGCGGCTGCGCGAGGGCATCTCGCAGGCGCAGGTGCGCGCGGGCAAGGCGATCAAGCACGACATCGCGCTGCCCATCTCGCGCCTGGCCGCGTTCGTGGAGGAAGCGGACCTGGCGCTCGTGTCGGATTTTCCGGGGTTGCCGATCGTCAACTTCGGCCATATCGGCGACGGCAACCTGCACTACAACGTGCTGCTGCCGCTGGATGTCGCGCCCGCCGAATACACGCGGCTGACGGCGGCGCTGAACCGCCGCGTGCACGACCTGGTGGCGCAGCGCGGGGGCAGCATCAGTGCTGAGCATGGCGTGGGCCAGTTGCGGCGCGACGAACTGCGGCGCTACAAGTCGCCCGTGGAAATGGACCTGATGCTGATGATCAAGCGGGCGCTCGATCCCAACCAGCTCATGAACCCGGGCAAGCTGCTGTAGGGACGCGCGCGCAGGGCGGGGAGGGCCCGCGCGCGCGAAGTCCGCCGGAAATTTATAATGGCGGGCTAATCGGATAAATCCTACATGCCTGAATCCTCCAGCCCGCGGGCGCCGAAAAAGCAGGCGCCGCGCGCCAGCGACCGCGGAGAAGCCCGCGAAGAAGCCCGGGAAGAAGCCCGCGAAGAAGCCCGGGAAGCTCGCCGGGCCCGTCCCGAAGGCCGCTCCGCCGCACCCCGTCCGGAACGGCCCATTCCGGCCGTCACCTACCCCGAAGACCTGCCCGTCAGCGCACGGCGGCAGGAGATTGCGCGCGCCATCGCGGGCAATCAGGTCGTGATCGTCAGCGGCGAAACCGGCTCGGGCAAGACCACCCAGCTGCCCAAGATCTGCCTGGAACTGGGCCGCGGCCGCCAGAAGATGATCGGCCATACGCAGCCGCGCCGCCTGGCCGCGACCTCGGTGGCCAAGCGCATCGCCGAGGAGCTGAACACGCCCATGGGCGAAGTGGTCGGCTACCAGGTGCGCTTCAATGACCGCACCGGTCCCAACGCGTCCATCAAGCTGATGACGGACGGCATTCTGCTGGCCGAATCGCAACGCGATCCGCTCCTGCGTCGCTACGACACGATCATCATCGACGAGGCGCACGAGCGCAGCCTGAACATCGATTTCCTGCTGGGCTATCTGAAGCAGCTTCTGCCGCGGCGCCCGGACCTCAAGCTCATCATCACGTCGGCCACCATCGATGCCGAACGCTTCGCCAGGCACTTCGCCGCATCGGAAGACAAGCCCGCGCCGGTCATCGAAGTCTCCGGCCGGCTCTATCCCGTCGAAGTGCGCTACCGCCCCGTGCGCGAAGAGCCCGCCGCCGGCGACAACACGCCCGCGCCCAGCAAGCCCGGCCGCGATCGCGAGCGCATGTCGGGAGACGAAGAGCGCGACCTGATCGACGCCATCGTCGACGCCGTCGACGAATGCGCCCGGCATGGCCCGGGCGATGTCCTGGTGTTCCTGCCCGGCGAACGCGAAATCCGCGAATCGGCCGAAGCGTTGCGCAAGCGGCACCCGGCTGGCACCGAGGTGCTGCCGCTCTTTGCACGCCTGTCGCAGGCCGAGCAGGAACAGATCTTCCGCCCGCGTGGCAATGCGCGGCGCATCGTGCTGGCCACCAACGTGGCCGAAACCTCGCTGACCGTGCCCGGCATCCGCTTCGTGGTCGACAGCGGCCTGGCGCGCATCAAGCGCTATTCGTGGCGCAACAAGGTCGAGCAACTGCGCATCGAGCCCATCAGCCGCGCCTCGGCCAACCAGCGCGCCGGGCGTTGCGGCCGCGTGGGACCGGGCGTGTGCATCCGGCTCTATGACGAGCAGGACTTCAACAACCGGGCAGCCTTCACCGATCCCGAAGTGCTGCGTTCGTCGCTGGCGTCGGTCATCCTGCGGATGAAGTCGCTCAAGCTTGACGACATCGAGCAGTTCCCGTTCGTCGAGGCGCCGCCGGGACGTGCGGTGGCCGACGGCTACCACCTGCTGCAGGAATTGGGCGCCATCGAACTGGCGTCGGCGTCGGACGACGACGCGGACGCCGGGCGCACGGGCGCCTCGTTCGTCCTGACCGATACCGGCGTCGAGCTGGCCAAGCTGCCGGTGGACCCGCGCATCGGCCGGATGATCCTGGCTGCCCGCGAGCACCAGTGCCTGGCCGAGATGCTGGTCATCGCTTCAGCGCTGTCCGTGCAGGACCCGCGCGACCGCCCCATGCAGGAGCGCGAGGCGGCCGAGGCCGCGCACGCCAAGTTCGGCGACGACAAGTCCGAGTTCATCTCGTTCGTGAAACTGTGGCGCTGGTATGGCGAGCAGGTGCAGCACAAGGCATCGCAACGCAAGCTGGTGAACCTCTTGCGCCAGAATTTCCTGTCGCCGGTCCGCCTGCGCGAGTGGCACGACGTGCACACGCAGCTTGCGGCGCTGGTCGGAGAGCAGGGCTGGCGTGTCAACCAGTCCGAAGCCACGTATGAACAGCTTCACATGGCGCTTTTGTCGGGTCTCTTGGGCAACATCGGCTTCAAGAGCGACGAAGGCGGCAATTACCAGGGCGCGCGTGAGATCCGCTTCCATATTCACCCGGGCTCGCGTCTGGTGAAGAAGGCCGGCCGCTGGATCATGGCGGCCGAGCTGGTCGAGACCACGCGCCTGTACGCGCGCTGCGTGGCGCGCATCGATCCGGTGTGGCTCGAAAAGGTCGGCGCGCATCTCATCCGCAAGAACTGGTCGGACCCGCGCTGGGAAAAGAAGGCCGGGCAGGTTGTCGCCAACGAGCGGGCCACGCTGTACGGCCTGGCCATCTACACCGGCCGGCGCATCCACTACGGCCGCGTGAATCCCACGCACGCGCGCGAACTCTTCATCCGCCAGGCGCTGGTGCCGGGCGAGATCGACACGCGCCTGCCGTTCGTCGCGCACAACCGCAAGCTCATCGCGGGCATCGAAAAGCTGGAACACCAGACTCGCCGGCCGGACATTCTGGTCGACGACGAACTGATCTATGCGTTTTACGACCGGCAACTGCCCGCCGACATTTCGCAGACCGCGACGCTTGAAAAGTGGGTGAGCGGGCTGGACAAGGCAACGGCCGCCAAGCTGATGCTGACCCGCGACGAGCTGATGCGGCACGAGGCCGCCGGCGTCACGACCGATGTCTTCCCCAAGAAGGTGGAGTGGCAGGGCGTGTCGATGGCGCTGGACTACCACTTCGAGCCGGGCTCGGCGCGCGACGGCGTCACGCTGTCCGTGCCGCTGTTCGCCTTGAACCAGATCGATCCGGCGCGATGCGAGTGGCTGGTGCCCGGGATGCTGAAGGAAAAGGTGCATCTGCTGCTCAAGTCGCTCCCGCAGAAGCTGCGCCGCCATTGCGTGCCGCTGCCCGACTACGCCGCCGGCTTCTATGACCGCTGGTTCGAGCGTCTGGCTGACCCGCAGCAGGGTCTGGTCGATGCCATCATTGCCGACATGTGGGACCAGGTGCAGGTTCGCCCCGCCGTGGGGGACTTCAAGCTGGAGACCCTGCCTGCGCATCTGTTCATGAACTTCCGTGTCGTGGACGAGCACGGGCGCATGCTGGCGGCCGGCCGCAATCTGGCGCAGCTGCGGGCTGAATTCGGCAAGCAGGCCCAGGCCACGTTCCAGCAGCTGGCGGCCAGCGACACCCAGGTCGCGCAGGCGCTGGCGCACGAAAACCTGACCTCCTGGTCGTTCGGCCCCTTGCCGGAGATCATGGAGATCAAGCGGCGAGGCCAATCGGTCATTGGCTATCCGGCGCTGGTGGACCGGGGCGCGCACTGCGACCTGGACGTGTTCGACGACCCTGACGAAGCGCGCAAGCACCATCGCGCGGGCCTTCTGAAGCTCTTCCGGCTGGGCCTGCGCGAACAGGTCAAGTTCCTGGAAAAGAACCTGACTGATCTCACCAAGATCAGCATGCTCTACATGACGCTGGGAACGCAGGAGGAACTGCGCGACCAGATCATTGACTGCGCGCTGGGGCAGGCCTGCCTGGCCGAGCCGTGGCCGGTGAACGAACAACAGTTCGAGGCCCGGCGCGCCGAGGGCAAGGGCCGCCTGGGTCTGCTGGCTCAGGAGGTCGCGCGGCTGGCCGGCG
>DALZRX010000158.1:0-8540 GCA_032015805.1 Achromobacter sp. | reverse complement strand
TCTGCGCGGCGCGGGACGGGCGCACGGCGATGAACAGCAAGTCGCTGGCCTGGGCGGCCAGGTGCAGGCGGCGCAGGGATTCGGGACGCACGTGGGGCAGCCAGCAGATCAGCGCGCCGCAACTGGCGTTCTTGAGGATCTGTTCGGTGGCCCACAGGGCGTCGACCGGCTTTTCGGGCGCCACCCAGAGCAGTTGCCGGGGATCCAGCCGCCAGCTCATCCAGCTTGCGATATGCGGAACGTGCGGCGGCTGCACCAGGGCAATGGGACGCCGCGTTTCCAGTTGGGCAAGCGCCGGACGCAGCAGGCGGATTTCTCCGATGCCGGGATGAGGCGTCAGCAGTTCGACGAGCGATCCCAGCGGCCAGCCGCCGTCCGGCAGCTCGGCTGACAACGCCGCATGCCCGGTAGGCAGGGTGCGTGCGGCGCCTTTGGCCAACTGCGTGGCGCGCCACAACGCGGGATGGATACGTTCGGGAGACTGCATGGCGGAAACGCCCGGGGCTCAATACCTGTATGAATGTACAGTATTGTACCGGGCTTTCAGCCCTCAGACGTATCCAAAAGTGCCCCCCGGAGGGTGCCCCGGCGCGCGGCCAGGGCAGACCTCAACCGGCCGCCGGACGGGCTTGATCCACGGTTTTCGGGGACGCATCCCCGCTGGCATCGGCCTCGACGCCGTAAAACCGCATGTCCCGGTATTTCACCCAGCGCGACCCGCGCAGCAGCCGATGGCCGATCCACAATCCCAGAAAGAGCGGAATGGCCAGGTACGTCGAGACCACCCCGATCCAGTCGATGCGTTCTTCGAGGAACGCCTGATAGTTCTGGCCCAGCGTGACCACCAGGCACAGCACGAACGCCAGCAGCGGCCCGAACGGAAAGAGTCCGGCCTTGTAGGGCAGGTCGGCGGTATCGTAGCCATGCTTCACATAGCCTTGGCGGAAGCGGTAGTGGCTGACCGCGATGCTCAGCCACACGATGAACTCCGTCATGCCCGCGAAGTTGAGCAGCCAGATGTACACCGCCTTCGGGCTGTACACCACGCTGAAAAGGCACAGGCACGCAAGCAGCGTCGTCGCCAAAAGCGCATACAGCGGCACGCCCCGGGGCGTCAGGCGTTTGAAGAGGGCGGGCGCCTGGCCCTCGGCCGCCATGTTGAACAGCATCCGCGTCGCCGCGTACATGCCGGAATTGCCGGCCGACAGCACGGATGTCAGGATCACCGCGTTCATCACCGTGGCCGCCGACAGCAGCCCCGCGTGCTGGAACACCAGCGTGAAGGGGCTGACCGCGATGTCCTCGACCTCGTTGCGCAGCAGTTGCGGATCGGTGTAGGGCAGCAGCAGGCCGATGATCAGGATCGCCAGCACGTAGAAGAGCAGGATGCGCCAGAACACGCTGTTGATTGCGCGCGGCACGTTGCGCCGGGGATTTTCGGATTCGCCGGCTGCCACGCCCACCAGCTCGGTGCCCTGGAAGGAATAGGCCACCACCATCGCCACGCCGACCCACGTCGCCACATTGCCGACGAAGGGCGCTTCAGCCACCGTCCAGTTTTCCAATCCCACCGGACCGCCGCCGTGGATGATGCCGGCCAGCATCGCCACGCCAACCACGATGAAGCACAGCACCGCCACCACCTTGATGATGGCGAACCAGTACTCCGCCTCGCCGAAGCTGCGCGCCGAGAATGCGTTCAGCCCGAAGGTCAGCGCCAGGAACGCCACGCTCCATATCCATCCTGGCGTGTCCGGCAGCCAATACGCCATGACGAGCTGCGCCGCCACGACGTCCACCGCCACCACCGTCGCCCAACTTACCCAGAAATTCCAGCCCAGCGCGAAGCCGAAGCCCGGATCCACATAGCGCGAGGCGTATGTGCAGAACGATCCCGACACCGGCATGAAGGTGGCGAGCTCGCCCAGGCTCGTCATGATGAAGTACACCATCAGGCCGATCACCAGGTAGACCAGCAGCGCGCCGCCCGGACCCGCTTGCGCGATGGCCGCGCCGGAAGCGACGAACAGGCCGGTGCCGATGGCCCCTCCCAGCGCTATCATCGTGAGGTGGCGTGCCTTCAGCACGCGTTGCAACTGATTCTTGCTGGCAGGCGCAGCAGCGCCCGAGTCGGTGTTCGGAGTGTGCATTACTGGGGTGTATGGTGGCCGCCGCCGGACAGTGCCGAAGTCCGGCGCCCATCGAGCGAGGGACGCGCAGGCGGCATGCAAAAAAGCCTGGAACCTTTGAAGCGGTGCCAGGCGCTGTGCATTTTACAATGCGGCAATCGGGGCGCAGTCCAACGGTCCCAGGCCAGTACGGAGCAGCTTCATGGCGTCTTCCAGTTCTATCGAATTCCTTCCCGACCCGGGCGTCGACGTGCGCCAACTCTTCATCCTGCTGCATGGCGTGGGCGGTTCGCCCGACAACCTGCAGCCACTGGCCAAGGCGCTGCGCGAAGCCTTCCCGACCGCGGCAGTGCTGATCCCTGAAGGCTTCGAGCCCTTCGACGGCGGCGGCGCTGGCCGGCAGTGGTTTTCCGTGCGCGGCGTCACCGAAGACAACCGCACCGACCGCGTCGCCCAGGCCATGCCGCGCCTGGAGACTTACGTGCGCGATGCGCAGGCGCGGTTCAGCCTGCTGCAGTCGGACACTGCCCTGGCCGGCTTTTCGCAGGGCGCCATTATGGCGCTGGAACTCGTGCAGGCCCACGACGGCATGGCCGGCCGCGTCATGGCCTTCTCGGGCCGCTACGCGCAACTGCCAAAGAACGCCCCGCTGTACACGACGATTCACCTGCTGCACGGCGCCGACGACCCCGTCATGAGCGTGTCCCTGGCGCAGGCGGCCCAGGCCCGCCTGGCCGAACTGCACGGCGACTCCACCATCGACATCGCCACCCACGTCGGCCACGAACTGCATCCCGCATTGATCCAACGCGCCATCGTCCGTCTGCAGACCTGCGTGCCGCTGAGAAGCTGGGAGGCCGCGTTGGGTCTGAACCAGACGCCGCCGGATGGGACGACGGTGCATTGATTGCAGGCGATCCGCATGGCTAGCACGCCGTGTTGACGCCCCTCTGGGAAGCAACGAGCCGAGCGCCGCACGAGGTGCCGTCGCCTTCGTGGGCAGGGGTCTTGCCGTTGCTTTGAAAGCCGCCGCGGCTCGCAATGATCGACGTGGCGCCGTGAATGGGGCATTGAACTGCATCCCCATGCCCCGCCACGGGCAATCCGCCAGCGGTAAAGCCCGTCGTTGCGGAGATGACCTTCCCGGAATGTGTGGTGGAATCGCCCAAAACAACGAATGGTTTGCTCATGAATGTCCTGAGGGCCGAGGGGAAGCGCACGACGTCGCGGGAATTGGCGGCCAGTCGGCAGCCACTGACAGGCGTGGGCACGGTTTGCCAGGCTGTCCCGCTTGGCGAATGATCCTGGGCCATCGTGGCTCCCAGCACAGCAGCAGCGACAACCAGTGCGCCATGGCATGAATCAGCATCACGGGAGACAACAGCACCGACAGCCGGATGACCAGCCGCCGCTGGCCGGCTCGCCAAAGTGGCTTAAGGAAACTCCACGGAGCGGCGAATGACAGCCAGGGCCAAGGCACTTTCGTGAGCAGCTTGCGGGGACGCGGGACCGCGTCAGGACCTTCTTCCATGTACCGCCGGATGAACTCCCAAAGATTGACCAGGTCACTGGTGCCATCGGCTGTCTTGCCCACAAACATCAGGTGATTGTGTGGCAGGCCCGTCATGTCCTGCGTCCAAGCCAGCAAAAGCTGCGTGCCCGTGCCGGCAACTTCAGGCTTGCCCACGGCAGCTTCGACCGAGATTTGGTCCCATGCGAGGACGGCGATGCCTCCAGCGTACCGAGGGCGGTGGAGGTACACCTGACGTGTGATGCGATTGAAGCGAATCAGCAGTCGGCGTTGAACAAAGTTTTCGAGACGTAGCCACCGCCAGAGAAATCGGTAAGAGCCAATACATGCCGATACTGTCAGCAAGGTTAAAAAGAACGTGAAAATGTATAGGCCGACGGTCGCGGTACTACCGCTCATTACATTGAAGCCCTTGATGCAACTTGTCCACGATATGGCCGTTGTGTAGACGAGTGTCCACATGAGATACATCCATGGCAACGTGACCAGAGTGACGACTCCACGCTTAGCTTGAAGTGCACCGGCTTGAATTTCAATATAGGTTTGGTTGAACGCCAATATTGAGCCCGCGGCGTCTGGTCGCTCGCTGACCCGATCATGAATTCCAATTTCTCGATCACGTTCCTTTGCGATTTTGGTTGCGTCGGCCTTTTCTCTGACAAGCGCTTCCCGGATGGCTTCGTCATGTTCGGCAAGTCCTCTTGCGGTCGTCTGCAGCGTCCAGGCACGTTCTTCAATGAAATACATTTACTTCACCGCCTCAAACGCTTCGTACAGTTTTTGAATCTCTGTCGCCTCGTCCTTGTGTGGCATTTCGAAGCTACCCGGACCTCTCAGTCCGAAGCAGCTGTGGCGGCACCATGTTTCCATAGAGTCTGGTTCAAGGGTCCACACGACTACGGTGATGGCCAAACCTAGCGCCGTGGACCAACCCAAGGCCAACCCAAGCATGGCGGAAACCCGAGCGACAGCGAGCGCTTCCGCTTGGCGGACGAGCGCTGGCAAGATTGCCCGGAGAAATTGTTTCTGTGTGCTATCGAGTAACCAGCGAAGGAATGGGGCAGATGCGGATAGCGAAATGGCAGCCGATAGTCCCGCTATTCCGAACGAAACGATGGCATGAGCAAAATACGCCGTGCCCAAGGCGTAGCGATCCTTGTTGAATGCTCGCCCAAATTCTATGGAGTCCAATACAGCCATAACTCCGCCGCCTAACGTCGCCAATCCGCCACCCGCCAACTTCATTCCGCCCAACATGATCGAGGACCCCCTGCCCACCGCCGTGGCGGCGCCATACCTTGCAGCGACCGATTCCACGCTCATCGCCGCCAGCTCGAACCCGGCGGCCGCCGTTGTCAGTCCGGCAGCAGTGAATTCCGCCCACTGCACGCTGTCCTTGTCCGAGGCGCTGCCTTTGGCTAACAGCAAGACGGCCTCGAGAAGAGCGATGACAGCACCGCCTCGTATCTTGTAAAACTCGCCGTTGCCTCCGTTCTGAAACTCGCGCATAAGCGATCCGCGTACACGTCCGATATGGGAATTCAACTGACCTGCCACGTGCGCCTCATTGGCGGCCTGACCCGCCTGTGCGAGGTCTTGCAGCCGTATGCTTGTCGCGGCACGACCCAATTGGGCGTGCATCAGGCCCATCATGGGGACAAGCAGCCGGCGATCGACGGCGTTGCCTGGGACCTGCTTAAGCATGAACTGATTGAGTTGCGCGAACAGCGCAAAGACATGGCCTGCGGGCCGGCGTGTGAACCACGCATGCGTCCCGGCCTTTCTGGCAGCATCGACCGCAGCGTCCGACTTGGCGATCAGGTCCGCGACACCTTTGAAACGTTCTCCGGCCGTGCCAAGCAGCAATACGGCATTCTCGACAGTCAAGGCGTTATCCGCTTCTGCCTTTGCCAGTGCTGTCCTGGCTTCCGCTTCGATGACAAGCTGGTTCCGCGTCATCGCACGGAGCCCCAGGTTTCTCTGCCCGATGTCGGTATCGGTCCACCAGCCCTCCAGATGCGAGTTGCCACTGGGGCACCCGTTCATGCCAATCACGCACAGGCCGATCTGTTCAGCAAAGGCCATGCCCCAGACCGGCTCATCCCGGTCATATAGGTCAATGGCGGCGTCCATCACCGGACTCGAAATCCAGGCCAAGTGATCAACGCTGCGCGCGTCCATTTCCTGCTGCACCCGTCTGTCGCGGCGCTTGAATTCATGCTGAACGCTCGCTTTAGCACCATCCCAGTCCAAGAGCTTTTGGTACCGATCAAAGGCGATTAACGATTCCTTGGCCGCGATAGCCTGCGCCCGCTCAGGCGTGTAGAGATGGTATAGATCGGTGAGCGGCGAACCCGGCGTGGAACCTGCGTTGATCTTCGCGACTTGTTCCACCAGCCGCTCACCCCGTTCGGTGGCGCGCGCCAGACGACCTTCTTGCATGCCGGCCTTTACGTTATCGAGGGCCTGGGCAACCGCGTAGCGGCGTTCATTGCTGATACCTTCATGGTCCTTAGTTTCCAGCCATGGACGCATTTTTTCGACCGCATCGTTGCGCCAGGCGTTGAGCTCCTGCGCGACGCCAATCGCATCTTCCAGGACGAAGGCAAACCCTTGGTCGGCGGACAACTCCCGATGAACGCTGGCCAGTATCGAGCCCATGTCCGCCGGCCCAAAACCAGGATTTAGCCCGCTGCGAAAGGGCGGAAACGGCTGATCTTCCAGTGTGTCCCGAGCGGGCGGAATGGAACTTGCAAGGTACTCGGCAACGCGGGCGGGGATCTCGTCGGGCGCAAGGACGTCGTAGTAATTGCTGCATCCTTGAACGAGGCCGCGGAGATCGAACTTTTGCAGCCGGCTGCGCAAGACATTGGTGTCGCGATAGCGTGCCAGTGTGATGGGGCTGAGCGGATCTCTCGAAAACAGGAATCGGGACTCCTCCACATCCTCTGGGTCGCCGATGGTGATGGTCCACGCTCCAAGCGCGGCGATTCCTGACATGGGCACACCGGGATCGTCAGGCCACACGGGATGCAGCAAGCCAGTCGCATGCACCTGATAGGCCGCCTCGCACGTGAATTGTCTTCCAAGCCGTTTGGTGAATACGTAAACGTATCCTTCCCGAAGCCAGCGTATGGCATAGCGCGCGGTGCTCAATGTGGGTACGAGCGCCTTTCCAAGCGTTGAAGGCAGGTCCGGAGCCAGATCTGTCATGGCGGAGAGGTCGGTGCTCGCGATAACGCCGTAGCGAAGAGGAAGTATCTTTACCCAGCGTTTGCAGCCCCCACAAGGGCCGGTTGGCGGGTGAGAGGGGTTCCGGTGGGCAGCGTTGCCACTGAACGAAAAGAGTCTATCAATGGCATCGAAGGAGTCAGACATAGGAGTCGTCAGCTTATGGAAAGATCAAGTTTGTCGGCGGAGCAGCGCCACATACAGGTCGCCGAGCCTTTCAGTGCCTGATAGGGCCGTCTGGACTGCACGCTGCCACCGCGTGTCACTCTGCAGCTGTTGCGCAGGTCGGCCCAGCGCCATGAAGACGTTGTCATGAAGGTTCTCGGACGACGACAGGCCTAACGCTTTGGCTATGGCCAGATGGTTCCGTACACGCGCCAGGCGGACATAGCGGCAGTCGGTGTCGAATAAGGTCGGCTCGTACGCTTCTGCTTCCCTGAGCAAGCGATGAGGAAATGGATCTTCTGCCAACGCTTGCCAAAGGTTGGCGTCGATGTCCAGCATTGGCAGTTGCTCGGTGGTTCCGACTTGGACGCCACGCCCAGGCACTCGTCCCCATAACCGGCGCTCCAGATCAGCTCCCGGTATCCACCAAGAAACAACTGGCGCGATAAAACCGCGCCACCATGCCGGATCCGCCTTCTGGTGAAGCACTGGCAGCACCAGAGGGTCGTAGTACCGCAACAAGTATGTGCATCCGTCCGGTCCCCGCGCGAGCGTTGCACGGCTAAGGTGCGTTGCCAACGTGTCGGGCGGCAGCGCACTGATGATCCAGCCCTGCAAGGCATTGTGAAGCCGGCCTTGGAATGCTTCGATCAAGCTGCCACAGTCTGCGAGGTCCGTGGAGCGAGCCGCGACAAGGAGCGGCGAGTAGGGTCGCAATGCGTTCCATCTCTCGTGCCGCAGCAGCGGATAGCAGCGGTCGCTGAACTGGTCGGACACCGCTTGGCGCATCGGATCATCTAGGCTAGCCATGTCGCTGACTGCGATCAGGTGGCGTTGTGGTCCCGGCACTGACAGCTCGGTGGTAAGTTTTCGGATCAGCGCACTCATGCTTTGACCAACGCGCTGTGTTCGAAGGCTGCCTTGATCCAACAGCCGACACATATTGGTTCGCTGACGGCCGGGGTGCCGTCGATGCTGAGGGGAACGCCGCCTTGCCCCCCGGTCAGGTCGATGTTGCCCGCGTTGAAGTTGACGGCAGCGCCATTGAATTTCAGGCCGCCAGAGTCCAGTGAGAGAACGCCGCCGGGCGTGTTCCAGCGTATTGATTCCGCGTGGACTTCATGATGTTTCGTCGTGATGGACGTGAGTTGGGCGGCTCGAAGCCGGTGATGCCCCTCAACGTCGATTTCGATATGGCCTCCCACAGTTGTCGTGTAGTCCGCCGCGATCCGATCGATCCTGTGGTTGCCAATCACCTCTACGCGGTCCTGGCGGATCGATATCTGCTGACTTCGTTCTATGGTGTGGGTCTGATCGCGCTTGATGGACACGAATTGGTCCTGGCCAATGTCGACGTGCTCGTCCCGCATGACAGCTTCCCGCCGGTCTTGTCCCACTTTCAGAATTTCGTCGCGGCCGACCCGCTCGCTGCGATCATTCCCCACAAACGTTGTCTCATCGTGATTGACGTGAATGTTCTGATC
>DALZRX010000157.1:0-8559 GCA_032015805.1 Achromobacter sp. | reverse complement strand
GCGTACGCGCTGTGCCGGCCATCCGGCCACCATGCCCATCGTGACCGCGCCGGCGGCTTCTGCTATCTGAACAGCAGCGCCGCCGCGGCGAGCCGTCTGCTGCAGACCTGGTCGAAGGTGGCGGTGCTGGATGTGGATGCGCATCATGGCGACGGCACGCAGAACATCTTCTACCAGCGGCCGGACGTGATGACCGTGTCGCTGCACGCCGACCCGGCTGGGTATTACCCCTTCTACACCGGCTACGCGCACGAGCGTGGGCACGGCGCGGGCGAAGGATTCAACCTGAACCTGCCGCTGGCCCACGGCTGCGGCAATCCGGAATTCCTGCGGGCGCTGGATACCGCGCTGGACGCCTTGGCCGGTTATGCGCCGCAGGCGCTGGTCCTGCCGCTTGGGTTCGACACCTACAAGGACGATCCCATCAGCGTGCTCAGGTTGGACATCGACGCCTACCGCGACATTGGCGCGCGCGTGGCCAGCCTGCGCGTCCCGACCGTGGTGGTGCAGGAAGGCGGCTACATGGTCGAGGCGATCGGGCCGGCGCTGGATGCGTTCCTCGAGGGCTTTGGCCGTGCCCGCGCCTAAGCGCGCGCCCGCCCCATGAGCGCCCTGACCGGTTCGTCCCCCGCACCCGCCACCGCGCGCCAGACCGGCATCCTGCTGTTCTTCGCCGCGCTGGTGGCGTTTGCCACCTTCGATGCCGGCGCCAAGCAGTTGCTGGAACGCTATCCAGCGCCCTTCCTGAACGTGATGCGCTATCTGGCGGTGGTGACGTTGGCGGTGGGCATGCTGTGGCGCCAGGGCCGCGGCCTGCGCCTGCGCGACGCGCCCGAAAAGCCGCTGCTGGTGCTGCGCGGCGTGATGCTGGCGACCGTGGCCACCTGCTTCATGACGGCGCTGATCTGGATGCCACTGTCCGAAGCCACCGCCATCTACTTCACCGCCCCGCTCATCATGGTCGCGCTGTCGCCGTGTCTGCTGGGTGAACACGTCCGCCCCGCGCAATGGGGCGCCGTCGCCGCCGGCTTTGCCGGCATGCTGCTGATCGTGCGGCCCGGCGCCGACCTGCCCCTGCTGGGAACCCTGCTGATGGCGGTATCCGCCGTCAGCTACGCCATCTTTCAGGTGCTGACACGCAAGCTGTCGAACAAGGTGCCCGGGCCTGTGCAATACGCGTACACCGCGTTCATCTGCCTGATCGTGACCGCGCTGCCGGCGCCGTTCTTCCTGCCCGATCCCTGGCCGGGCCTGGCGGACACGGCCATCATCCTTGCCCTGGGCGCTTGCAGTGGCCTGGCGCAGATCCTGCTGATCGCCGCCTTCCAGCGCGTGTCGGCAGCGACGCTCGCGCCCCTGAACTACTTCCAGTTGCTGCTGGCGGTGGGCTTCAGCACGTTCTGGTTCCAGCGCCCGCCAGACGCGCTGGCGCTGGCGGGCATGGGACTGATCATGGCGTCCGGGGTGTTTCTGGCGCTGCGCCCGCTCAGAAGTCCATCGACGCCGACAACATGAGGGAGCCGCGCGCGACTTCTTGCCCGGGTCTGACGCAGACCGCTCAGCTCGTCTCGCGCTGGACCAGCGTGAAACCCAGATCCACGTGCCGTTCAGGCACGGGTTCGCCCGCCAGATGCTGCATGAGCAGTTGCGCGGCCGACAGGCCTATTTGATAGCGGGGCGTTGCGATGGTGGATAGCGGCGGCGTGGTCCAGGCCGTGCCCGCAAGGTCGTGAAAGCCGATGATGGCCATCTGCTCGGGCATGCGCAGGCCCTCCCGGCCGCACTGGAACACAGCGCCTTGCGCCAGGTCGTCGTTGCAGAAGAACACGGCGTCGCAATCGGGATGGCGCGTGTGCAGGTCCTGCATCAACGAGGCTCCCAGGCTGATCGACGATCTTTCCGGGGTCATGATCTCCAGTGACACGTCGTACAGGCCCGCATCGCGCAGCGCCTGCCGGCACCCTTCGCAGCGGCGCAGCGAGCGCGGGTCCAACTGCGCGCCGATGATGCCGATGCGGCGGTAGCCGCGTTCAACCAGGTGGCGGCCCGCGGCGTAGCCGGAGTCGAATTGCGAGAAGCCCACGCTCATGTCGTCGGCGCCTTCCAGCGTCTCGATCGTGTGCACCGTCGGAATCGCCTGCGCCCGCAGCAGTTTCCAGACGCCTGGATTGTGGTCGATGCCAGTCAGGACCACGCCGTCGGGCGAATGCTGCAGGTACTTGCGCAGCAGCGCTTCCTCCTCGTCCGGCGAATAGCCGGTCACGCCGATGAGCATGTGGTAGCCGTGCTTGTCCAGCACGTCCTTGATGCCCGTGATGATGTCCACGAAGACCACATTGCTCAGCGAGGGGATCAGCACCACGATGGTCTGCGACCGCGCCGACGCGAGCGCGCTGGCGGCGTGGTTCGGCACATAGCCCAGTTCCTGGCATACCCGCGCGATGTGCTGGCGCAGGTCTTCCCCCACCTTGTCCGGCGTGCGCAGGGCCCGCGACACCGTGATGGCACTGACGCCCACGCGGCGCGCGACGTCCTGCATGGTGACGCGGCCGGCGCGCGAGCTTCGGGGTTTACGGACGGACATGGACCCTCGCGATGAGTGCAAGCGCGTAGTCTGACGGAAAAAAAGGGGCTTGCCAAAGCAAAAATGTTAGCGCTAACATGATTTCCGTCAAAGCACTAAGAACATTCCGGGAAACGGAGAGGAGACACACATGCAAGCTTCCCCCTCGGGGCGGCCGGGACCATCGCGTCCGGATCGTTCACCCCTGGCCCGCGCCGCCGACTGGTGCTTTGCGCTGCAGACGTGGCTGATGGTCGCCTGTCTGATCGTCATGGTCGTGCTGCTGTTCGGCAACGTGGCGCTGCGCTATGGCTTCAACTCCGGCATCAACGTTTCCGACGAAGTCTCGCGCCTGGCCTTTGTCTGGATGATCTTCCTGGGCGCGGTGATCGCGCTGCGGGAACACCAGCACATCGGAGTGACCATGCTGGTCGAACGATTCGGCCCGGCCGCCCGCCGCGTAACGCACATCGCTTGCCAGTTGATGATCCTTTGGGTGCTGTGGTTGATGGCCAAGGGAAGTTGGGTGCAGACGGCCATTGGCCTGGACACCGTGCTGCCCGTCACCGGCATGCCCGTGGCCGTGTTCAGCGCCGCAAGCCTCTACGCCGCCGTGGCAATGGGAATCCTGACGCTCATCGACCTGGTCCGCGTGCTTGCGGGCGGGCCGTTGCCGGCGGAATCCAGTCCGGAAGACCCGCTGGTCTGACCCGGTTCTTCTGCGCCCCCAATCATCCGCCCGGACACCCGCAATGATCCTGACCGTCTTCCTAGTCGTGCTGCTGGGGCTGATCGCCCTGGGCCTGCCAATCGCCTTCGCCCTGATCATCAGCGCGATCGTCATGATGTTCCAGCTGGATTTCTTCGACACCCAGCTTCTCGCCCAGAACATGCTGTCTGGCGCCAACAGCTTCACGCTGATGGCGGTGCCGCTTTTCATGCTGGCCGGCGAATTGATGAACGCGGGCGGCATCTCGCGCCGCATCGTGCATCTTGCCAACACGTTTGTCGGCCATATTCAGGGCGGCCTGGGGTACGTGGCCATCTTTGCCAGCGTGCTCCTGGCATCGCTCTCCGGCTCCGCCGTGGCCGATGCGGCGGCGCTGGGATCGCTGCTTATTCCCATGCTGCGCGAAAAGGGCTATGACGCCGGCCAGGCATCGGGACTGATCGCCTCCGGCGGCATCATCGCGCCCATCATCCCGCCGTCCATCTCATTCATCATCTTCGGCGTCGCCACCAATGTGTCGATCACCAAGCTGTTTTTCGCGGGCATCGCGCCGGGCCTCATGATGGGGCTGACGCTGGTGGCGGTGTGGACCTGGGTGGCGCGCAAGCATGGCAGCATCACGCCGTCGCCGCGCGAGCCCTGGAGCAACCGGCTGAAGGCGCTGCGCGGATCGCTGTGGGCGCTCTTCCTGCCGGTCATCATCATCGGCGGTCTGCGCGGCGGCATCTTCACGCCCACGGAAGCCGCCGTCGTCGCGGCCGTGTACGCGCTCCTGGTCAGCCTCTTTGTCTACCGCGAGATCGGATGGCGCGACCTGGGACCGCTTTTCATCAATGCCGCGCGCACCACGGCGGTGGTCATGTTCCTGGTGGCGGCCGCCATGGTTTCTTCCTACATGATCACGCTGGCGGACCTGCCGCAGGATCTCATCGCACTGCTGGAACCGGTCATGGATCAGCCCAAGCTGCTGATGTTCGCGCTGCTGATCCTGCTGACCCTGGTGGGCACCGTGATGGACCTGACGCCGACCATCCTGATCCTTGCTCCGGTGCTCATGCCTGTCGTGATCAAGGCGGGGATCGACCCCGTCTACTTCGGCGTCATGTTTGTCATGGTGGGCAGTGTCGGCCTGCTGACGCCCCCGGTGGGCACGGTCCTCAACGTCGTTTGCGGCGTCGCCCGCATCAATATGGAAACCATCTGCAGAGGGGTGTGGCGCTATGTCGTGGCCTACACGCTGCTGCTGATCCTGCTGGTGATCTTCCCTGAACTGATCACCGTACCCGCACGCTGGATGCACTAGCGGCACTTGAAAACCCCCGAGGAGAAACACCATGATCAAGCAATTCAAGACCCGCATTCTTGTCCTGGCGACAGTGCTGTCCTGCACCGTCGCCGGCGTGGCTGCGGCCGCCGACGTCAAGCCGCGTCTCATCCGATTCGGCTACGGGTTGAACGAGGAGAGCGTGCAGGGCCGCGCCGCCCGCCATCTGGCGCAGGAGCTTGAGAAAGTCAGCGGCGGCAAGCTCAAGATGAGAACCTTCGGCTCGGCCAACCTGGGTTCCGACGAGCAGATGCAAAGCGCGCTGGTGGGCGGCGCGCAGGAGATGATGGTGGGGTCCACCGCCCCCCTGGCCGGGATGGTCAAGGAGTTTGGCGTGTTCGACCTGCCCTTCCTCTTCAACAGCGAAAAGGAAGCCGACGCCGTGCTGGATGGCCCGTTGGGCCAGGACCTGCTCAAGAAGCTGGAAGCCAAGGGGCTCGTCGGGCTGGTCTACTGGGAAAACGGCTTTCGCAACATGACCAACTCGAAGCGCCCGATCACGCGCGCCGAGGACCTGCAGGGCATCAAGCTGCGCGTCATGCAGAACCAGATCGCACTGGGCGTGTTCAACACCCTGGGCGCCAATGCCGTACCCATGCCGTTCTCGGAACTGTTCACCGCGCTGGAAACGCGCACGGTGGACGGCCAGGAAAATCCCATCACCACGATCCAGAGCAGCAAGTTCTACGAGGTGCAGCCCTACCTGACCATCACGCGCCACGTCTACACGCCGTGGGTGGTGCTGGCCTCCAAGAAGTGGTGGGACACGCTGTCCCCGGACGAGCAGAAGCTGATCCGCCAGGCGGCCGCGGCTTCGCGCGACTTTGAACGGCAGGACAGCCGCGCCGATTCCACCAAGGCCATGGGCACGCTCGAGAAGAACGGCATGAAAATCAACACCGTCACGCCCGAGGAAGTCGCGCGCATGCGTCAGAAGGTGCAGCCTGTGGTCGACAAGTACACCCAGGAACTTGGACCCGAACTGGTCAAGCAGTTGAACGACGAAATCCAGAAGGCGCGCAACTAGCCGTGATGGCCCGGATCCGTTTTGGGTCCGGGCCGATATGCAACCGAAGCAAAGCGAGACAGCCATGTCCCAGACACCCCGCCGACTGCGCAGCCAGAAATGGTTCGACGATCCCTCGCACGCCGATATGACGGCGATCTACGTCGAGCGCTATCTCAATTACGGCCTGACGCGCCAGGAACTGCAGTCGGGACGGCCGATCATCGGCATTGCACAGACGGGCAGCGACCTGGCGCCCTGCAACCGCCATCATCTGGCGCTGGCCGAACGCATCAAGGCGGGCATCCGCGACGCCGGCGGCATCCCAATGGAGTTCCCGGTGCATCCGCTGGCTGAACAGGGACGGCGACCCACCGCCGCGCTGGACCGCAACCTGGCGTACCTGGGTCTGGTGGAGATCCTGCATGGCTATCCGCTGGACGGCGTGGTGCTGACCACCGGATGCGACAAGACCACGCCCGCGTGCCTGATGGCCGCGGCCACGGTGGACATTCCCGCCATCGTGCTCTCCGGCGGTCCCATGCTGGATGGCTGGCACGAAGGGCAGCGCGTCGGATCTGGCACCGTCATCTGGCACGCGCGTAACCTGATGGCTGCGGGCAAGCTGGACTACGAAGGCTTCATGACCCTGGCCACCGCGTCTTCGCCATCGATCGGCCACTGCAACACCATGGGCACGGCCCTGTCCATGAATTCGCTGGCCGAAGCGCTGGGCATGTCGCTGCCCACCTGCGCCAGCATTCCCGCCCCCTATCGCGAGCGCGGGCAGATGGCTTACGCCACCGGCATGCGCATCTGCGACATGGTGCGCGAAGACCTGCGGCCCTCGCAGATCATGACCCGGCAAGCGTTCGAGAACGCCATCGTTGTCGCCTCGGCCCTGGGTGCGTCCAGCAATTGCCCGCCCCACCTGATTGCGATTGCCCGCCACATGGGCGTCGACCTCAGCCTGGACGACTGGCAGCGGCTGGGCGAAGACGTGCCGCTGCTGGTCAATTGCGTGCCGGCGGGCGAGTACCTGGGCGAAGGCTTTCACCGGGCTGGCGGCGTACCTGCCGTGCTGCACGAGTTGCTGGCCGCAGGCCGCCTGCATCCCGATTGCCAGACCGTATCCGGCAAGACCATCGGCGACATCGCCACGGCGTCCAAGACCCACAACGCCGACGTGATCCGAACCTGCGACACCCCGCTCAAGCATCGCGCTGGCTTCATCGTGCTGTCGGGCAACTTCTTTGATAGCGCCATCATCAAGATGTCGGTCGTCGGCGAAGCGTTTCGCCGCGCCTATCTGTCCGAGCCCGGATCCGAAAACGCCTTTGACGCACGCGCCATCGTCTTTGAAGGCCCGGAGGACTATCACGCCCGCATCGAAGACCCCGCCCTCAATATCGATGAACACTGCATCCTGGTGATCCGAGGCGCCGGCACCGTGGGCTACCCCGGTAGCGCGGAGGTCGTGAACATGGCGCCGCCTTCGCACCTCATCAAACGAGGCATCGACTCCCTGCCCTGTCTGGGCGACGGCCGCCAAAGCGGCACCTCCGCCAGCCCATCCATCCTGAACATGTCGCCCGAGGCCGCGGTGGGCGGCGGCCTGGCGCTCCTTCGCACGGGCGACCGGATTCGCGTGGACCTGAACCAGCGGTCGGTCACCTTGCAGGTGGATGAATCCGAACTGGAACGGCGCCGCCAGGAACCGCCCTACGAAGCGCCGCCGTCGCAAACGCCCTGGCAGGAGCTCTACCGGCAGACCGTGGGACAACTATCGACCGGCGGATGCCTGGAGGCGGCGACGCTGTATCTGAAGGTGGTGGAGACGCGCGGGGATCCGCGGCATTCGCATTGAGGTCGGATGGCGTGCCCGCAAGGCAGGCTACTTGTCAGACGGCGCCACGGCCGAGCCCTCGATCCGGGGGCTTGGCCGGCTGAGCACGTAGGCTGCGCTGGCCAGAAAGAAGATGCCCACGCCGATCGCCAGCAGCAACGAGGGATGGGCGCTCCAGTAGAAGATCACATAGCCCGCCGCCATCCCCAGGCACGCATACGTCTTGCCCTTGCGCGACACCGCACCCTGTTCACGCCAGGCGCGCAGCGACGGACCGTAGGTCGGACTATCCAGCAGCCATTTCTCGAGCCGGGGCGACGAGCGCGAAAAGCAGGCCACCGCCAGGATCAGGAAGATCGTCGTCGGCATCACCGGCAGGAAGGCGCCGATGACGCCCAGCGCCAGCATCAGGCAACCCAGGCATAACCAAAGTGCTCTCATCATGATGGTGTGCAGGATATCGCAAATGCGCGGGCGGGCGTCCTGCCGGCGGCCGCACCGCAAAATTCACGACGCCGCGGGCTCCGGCATCCTGGCGCGCAGCATCCTGACGAACGCCGCATCCGGGCTGCCGCCCGCAGCACGCGATCTGTGGACCATGGTCCAGGCCTCGCCGTACTGGCCGCGCCAATAGTAGGCCGTGGCCCACGAGGCATACAGGTAGCCCTTGTCGGGCTCGACGGCCTCGCCCTTGCGATACCACTCGTCCGAGCGTGTCGTGGCTGCGATGCGCGCCTCGGGCGGCAGCGTCTTGTCTTCGGCCGCGCAACGCGCCGCAATCCGGCCGGCGTCTGCATAAATGCCCCGAAACGCAGGAGGATTCAGGCTGATTGCGCGATCCATCATGCTCATGGCCTGGCAGAACTTGCGCTGGTCTTCCAGGATCACCGCAAAACCTGCGTACACCTCGGGGTTGTCGGGATTGAGCAGCCAGGCCTGATTGAAGCGCCGCATGGCCATGCCGGACTGCTGTTCGCGATACAGGCGATAGCCCTGCTCCACCCGCGCCTGCGATGCCGCGCCCGCCGAACCGCCGTGGGCGTTCATCGCCTCGGCGGCTTCCCGCTCATCGCCGGCCCGCAATGCCGCC
>DALZRX010000156.1:0-8565 GCA_032015805.1 Achromobacter sp. | reverse complement strand
CGGCGGACATCGTCGTGCCAAGCACGGCATCCAACCGCTGCACCAGGACGTTGCCAAGCGCGGCGGGACCGATGCTCATTCTTCAGGCGCCTGGTTGCCGTAGGCGGACAACAGGGTCTGCTGGCGCTTCATGCGTCCCAGCAGTTCACCCAGCCGCGCCAGTTGGGGCAGCGCCAGGTCGCGCGTCATGGCATCGTTTTCAAGGATGCGCACAAGAAGGTCGTACTTCATGCTGCGGCCGGCTTCGTCCAGGGGACTGGATGGCTCGGCATGGCGCAGCCGCTCGACCTGCTCGCAATAGAGCTGACCGTGCATGAGCGCGATGTCCCAGTCGCCGGCCTGGGCGGCCGTCAACATCTCGCCCGTTGATAAGGCGATCTCCTGATACTGTTCCAGGATGGCGGAGTACTGGGTGAGGGACGTCATAGAAATCTCGGGCGATCGATGGCTGGCAATAGTCGTTGTAGGGGCCATCAAGGCGTTGCGCCCGGGGCAGGCCGATCAATGGATGTCTGCCAGGCGTCGGCCAGGTCTGTCAGCAGACGGTCGGCGATGTCGAGCTGCTCGACGTCGGCTTTCAAGTTTGCCATGAGCAGCGTACGGACAATGTAATCGTAAAGGCGGCTCAGGTTGGCGGCTATGTCGCCGCCGGCTTCCATGTTCAGGCCCATCTTCAGGCCTTCGTCGACGATCTTGATCGCCTTCGTGATGGCCGTCCCGCGCTCGGCCACGCGCCCTTCCTGCAGGTGCAGGCGGGCCTGTCCGATTGCCGCGCGCGCACCTTGGTAGAGCAGGGTGATCAGCCTTTCCGGCGTGGCGCTCATCACTTGCGTTTCCAGGCCGATATCGGCGTAGGAGCGGACAGAGTATGAGCCTGTGGGGCGGCGCGCGGCGTACGTCATTTAATGCATCTTCTCGGTTATCACTTCGCCGACTTGTTCATGGCGGCGAACTGCTGGGTCAGATAGTTGGCCGTGACCGACTGCTGCGCAACGAACTTGTCCAACTGGACGAACTGGGCACGCATCAACTCGAGCTGGGCTTCGCCGGATGCCTTGGCGCGCGTGTACTGGTCCTTCACGTTGGCGATCGACTTGGCCAGACCGTCGGTCTTGGTCTTGATCGAGCCGGTGTCGCTCAGGATGTCCTTGGTGGCCTTGTCGAAATTGGCGGCCAGCCCGTTCTCGCCGGTCAGCATGCGCGCGACGTCTGCACTGTTTCCGGCCAGGGCCTTGTCCAGCTTGGTCTGGTCCAGCGTCAACTGGCGCGTCTGCGGATTCGTCGTGATGCCCAGGTCGGCCAGCGAACGCATGGCGCCTTCACCCGTCACGAATTGCAGCGCGTTGGCAAGCGACGACTGGATCGCGCGCGTCGTGCCGTCGCCCGTCAGGGGCTGGTTGGTGGCGGCGGCGGCGTCGAAAGCCGTCAGGTTCTTGATCGTCGACTGCAGCGTGTTGTAGGCGGTCACGAAGCTCTGGATGGCCTTGCTGGCCACCGAGGGATCGCTTTCCAGCTTCAGCGTGATCGGCTTGCCGGCTTCCGTCTTGGACGACAGGTTGAGCGTGACGCCGTCGATGGCGGTCGAAATGTTGTTCGTGCCGCTCTTGACCGTGATGCCGTTGATGTCGATCTCGGCGTCGACGGCGGCCGTGGCCGTCATTTTCTTGCTGGTGTCGGCGGCGTCGGAGTTGTAGTTCAGGACGTCCTTGAGCGACTGGTCGCCCGTCACCGAGATGGACTTCACCGAAGCCTGCACGCCGGTGTTCTTGGCGGTCAGCATCAGGTAGCTCTTGCCGTCGCCGTCGGTGATGACGGTGGCGCGCACGCCCAGCGTGTCGTCGGCGTTGACCGCCTTGACGATGCCGTTGAGCGAGGTGTCGTCCTTCAGGTCGACGGTCTTCTTGGTGCCGTCGGCCAGTTCGATTTCAAACGAGCCGGTGGCGCCATTAGACGCCTTGCGGTCGGCGACCGCGCCCGATTGCAGGGTCTGGGAAGTGGCAACGGTTTTCACGTTGATCGTGTACTGGCCGGCCACGGCGCCTTCGGCGGCCACAGTCGCGGTCAGGGCGTCGCCGCCGGTCACGCTGCCTTTCACGGCGCCCAGCGTCTCGGGCTTGCCCAGGGCGGCGGCAGCCTTCTGCACGGCTTCCACGGCGCTCTTGAGCTGCCCGTATGCCGTAACGCGGGTTTCGAAGCTGGTCTGCCGTACGGTGTACTGCTGCAGCTTCTTTTCCTCGGCCGCTTGCAGCTTCGTGAGGATGTCCTCCAGGGGCAAGCCTGAATTCGAACCGAGGTTGGTGATGGTGGCCATGTGAATTCCTTCCTAGCGATGCAATTCTGACAAAAATGTGATCCCGGCTATCGGCCGGGTAAAGGCATAAGGCGGGCCTAATTCGGCGCTTCTCTTGCCGGGCCGCGATCGAGTCGACGGCGAACGGTGTTTTAAGTGTCGGATCAGGCCGTGGTCTTGATACCGTTCCCCTGCATATTCACGATCATCTTGGCGATCTTCAGCACAGCTTCACTGGGAATGGTGCGCAGGACGTCTCCCGACTCCGCATCGATCACCGACACAACCACCTGGTGGACGTTCGGGTCGATCTCGAACTGAAGCTGGGTCGACCAGGCCTTCATTTGGTCGTTGATCTCATCCAACGCTTTATCAAGCGGCATCTTCTGGGCATTGGCCTGGTCCGACGTGGCGTTGCCGGAGGCGCCGCTGTTGGTGCTGGCGGGCGCCGGCGTGGCGGTTGCTGAGGGGTCTGGCGCCGCGACGACGGTCGAAACCGGTAACGACGCGAACGCTGCGGGGGCTAACGGGGTTACGGCCATGAACACTCCAACGGCGAGGGTGCGTCTCGGAGAACGCGCTGTTTTCAGGAAATTCTCAGTTACCATAACGACACCCTCGCAGGGAACTTTAGCCCCGCGCATACGGATGGTTCACGTGCTAAGAGTTTGGATCGGGCAATGAGTGTCAAGACGGCGTTGCGAGTTATCGAAATCATCGAAACCTACGCCCGCGAGAAACGCGCGCTGCCCCTGTCGGAACTGGCCCGCCTGCTGGACGTGCCCGTGTCCAGTTGCCTCGCGCTGATCCGCACGCTCACCAGCCTCGGATATCTCTATGAAACAGGCCGGCGCCAGGGGTATTACCCGACTGGCCGGCTGCTTGCCATGGCCCAGCGCATCGCGCGGGCCGATCCCGTTCTGGACCGGGTCTATCCCAGCCTCACTGAATTAAGGGATGCAACCCGGGAAACCGTCGTCTTCGCCAAGCTGTCCCCGGACGGCCGGGTCGTGTACCTGGATGTGCTGGATTCGCCACATACGATCCGATACGCGCCAGTTGCCGGCGAGTTCAAGGATGTTCACGCCAATTCGCTGGGGAAGGCGTTGCTATCCCTGCTTGACGACTCCGCGCGCGACACCCTGCTGGAAGCCAGCCCGATGACGCGCTACAACGAGCGCACCCTTGTCACGCGCGAGGCGCTGCTGGCGGACCTGGACGCTTCTCGTCAGCGGGGATGGTTCATGAATAGTGGCGAATCGATCGCCGACGTGGGCGCGATCGCCTGGCCGGTCACGCTGTCCGGCGAGCACTACGCCATTTCAGTGGGCGGGCCCATTTACCGGATCGAGCCGGAGCAGGAAAGATATGCCCGCATTCTGCGGGCGGCGTGCACCGGGCTGGAACAGCAGGCCTGAACCGCGCCTGCCTCCCGCAATCCTAGTAGGACTTGGGCAGCCCCAGCACCTTTTCGGCGATGAAGCACATAATGAGTTGCGGGCTCACCGGCGCGATGCGGGGGATGAAGCTTTCGCGCAGCAGCCGCTCGACGTGGTATTCCTTGGCATAGCCCATGCCGCCCAGCGTCATCACCGCCGTCTGGCAGGCGTTGTAGCCGGCCTCGGCCGCCAGGTACTTCGCGGAATTGGCGGCGGGACCGCAGGGTTTGCCGGCGTCGTACAGGCTGGCCGCCTTGAATACCATCAGGTCGGCGGCTTCGAGCTGCATCCAGGCCTGGGCCAGCGGATGCTGGATGCCCTGGTTCTTGCCGATGGGGCGTCCGAACACGGTGCGTTCGCCCGCGTACTTGACGGCCCGGTCCAGCGCCGCGCGGCCGATCCCCACGGCTTCGGCGGCGATCAGGATGCGCTCGGGGTTCAGCCCGTGCAGGATGTATTCGAAGCCGCGGCCTTCCTCGCCGATGCGATCGGCCACCGGAATCCGCAGCCCGTCGATGAACAGCATGTTCGAGTCCACCGCCTTGCGGCCCATCTTCTCGATCTCGCGAACCTCGATCTTTTCGCGGTCCAGGTCGGTATAGAAGAGCGACAGGCCCTGCGTGGGCTTTTCGACATCGGACAGTGGGGTGGTGCGCGCAAGCAGCAGCATCTTGCTCGCGACCTGCGCCGTGGAGATCCAGATCTTGCGGCCATGGACGACGTATTCATCGCCCTGGCGCACGGCGCGGGTGCTCAGCTTGGTCGTGTCCAGTCCAGCGTCGGGCTCGGTGACCGCAAAACAGGCCTTTTCCCGGCCCGCGATCAGGGGCTCCAGCCAGCGGCCGCGCTGTTCGTCGGAGCCAAACACCACGACCGGATTCAATCCGAAGATATTCATGTGGACGGCGGACGCGCCGGTAAACCCGGCGCCGGACGCGGCGATGGTCTGCATCATCAGCGCGGCTTCCGTCATGCCCAGACCCGCGCCGCCGTATTCCTGCGGCATGGCAATGCCCAGCCAGCCGTCGCGCGCCAGATCCGCATGCAGCGGCTCCGGAAAGCCGCCCTCGCGGTCGCGTTCCAGCCAGTATTCGTCGGGGTAGCGGTCGCAGATGCGGGAAACCGCGTCGCGCAAGGCCAGTTGGTCGGGGGTGAATTCAAAGTCCATCTTGGTTTCCGTCCTGGGTAATGCCACGGGCGAGCATGGCGTCGATCTGTTCCGGTCCATAGCCCGCTTCGGCCAACACCTCGCGGCTGTGCTGGCCGAGCCGCGGGGCGGGCCTGCGTATCGAAGTCGGCGTGCCTTCGTAACGGCCGAGCGTCCCGGTGGTGCGGATGCGGCCTTCCGAGGGGTGGTCCATTTCCTGGATGAAGCCGGTGGCAGCCAGGTGCTCGTCCTGGATCAGGCCGTCGATGGTGTAGAGCTGCGAGGCGGGGATGTCGGCGCGTGCCAGGTCCTGCAGCCAGTCCTGGCTCGGCCGGGTGGCGACGACCTCGGCCACGAAGGCATAGACCTCGCTGATATGCGCGGCCCGGGCGCCATGGGTGCAGAACCGCGGGTCCTGCGACAGTTCCGGGCGTCCAATCAATTCAAAGAAGTTGCGCCAGTGCTTGTCGTTGTAGATCAACAGGCAGATGTATCCGTCTGAGGTCGCGTACGGCCGGCGGTGCGGCGCCAGCAGGCGCGCGTAGCCGGTGGGTCCCATCGGCGGCTCGAAGGTCGCGCCGCCCAGGTGGTCGCCCAGCACGAGATGCGCCATGCCCTCGAACATCGGAATTTCCACCTGCTGCCCTCGGCCGAGCGTGCGGGCGCTCAGTACCGCCGACACCAACGCAATGCCGACATGCAGGCCGACCGCGCGGTCGGCCAGGGTCAGCGGCGCATAGCGCGGCACGTCGCCGCTCTGCTGCGCGGACAGCGCGGCGATGCCGGTCTGTCCCTGGATCAGATCGTCGTAGGCCGGGCGGCCGGCATAGGGGCCGGCCTCGCCGAATCCATACGCGCCCACGTGGACGATGCGCGGATTGCGAGCGGTCACCGCTTCGTAAGACAGGCCCAGCCGTGCCATCGCCTGAGGGCGGATGTTATAGAGCAGGGCGTCGCAGCTTTCCGCCAATTTCAGGCAGGCTTCGCGCCCTTCGGGGGTCTTCAGATCCAGGACAACCGAGCGCTTGTTGCGATTCAGGTGCAGGTAAAGGTGGCCCATGCCAGGGTTGCGCATGGGGCCGACAGCCCGCATGTTGTCCCCCGCCGGCGACTCCACCTTGATCACGTCCGCGCCCAGGTCCGCCAGGACCTGGGTCGCGTACGGCCCCATCACCACTGAACTCAGGTCCAGGATGCGCACGCCGGCCAATGGCCCGGAGACCGGCGTTTCAGGCAGGGGCTGGTCGATCATTGCTGCTCGATCCCCGCGTCGCGGATCAGCTTGCCCCAAAGGTCGCGCTGTTCGCCGACGAACTGCGCGAAAGCCTCGGGCGTGCTCGAGAAGGCGTCAAAGCCCAACCCCGCCAGACGCTTTTTCACGTCGGGATTCGAGACGATCTTGTTGATGGCTGCGTTGAGCTTGGCGACAACCTCGGGCGGCATGCCGGCCGGGCCGAAGTAACCGTTCCAGGAGTTCAGGTCGAAGTCGGGCACGCCGGCTTCGGCCATCGAGGGCAGGTCGGGCACGATGACGCTGCGCTCGGCGGTGGACACGGCCAGGGCGCGAAGCTGGCCGGATTGCACGAAGGGCAGACCCGAGGCCAGGTCGGTAAACATGAAGTCCACCTGGCCGCCCACCACGTCGGTCAGGCTTTGCGGCGTGCCTTTATAGGGCACGTGCAGGATATCGATCTTGGCACGGTTGGCCAGCGTGGCGCCCGCGACGATGCCGGTGCTGTTGCCGCTGGCATAGGTGATACGGCCGGGATTCTTCTTGGCGTCGGCCACCAGTTCACCCACCGACTTCCAGGAGCGCTTCGGGTTCACGACCAGAATGAAGGGCAGGTTGCCCCCGCGCGCGATCGGGGTGAAGTCCTTGACCGGGTCATACGGCACGTTCTTCATCAGCCACGGCGCGGCCGAATGCGAAGTATTGGTGGTGACGAACAGCGTGTAGCCGTCGGGCTTGGCGCGCGCCACATAACTGGCCGCGATGGTGGCGTTGGCGCCCGGCTTGTTCTCCACCACGACCTGCTGGCCCAGGATGGAAGATAGTTCGGCGCCAAAGATTCGTCCCACGGCGTCCGTGCCCGACCCGGCGGGGAAGGGCACGACCAGGGTGATGGGCTTGGTGGGGTAGTCGGCGGCATGGACGGGGCCAGCCGCCGTCAAGGCCGCGCCGCTGATGAGCGCGGCGCCTAGCAGGCGTAGGGATTGCATGGGTGTGTCTCCTGTCGTTATGGAATGAGGCGCGGCTCTACGGCCGCTGCCTGGGCAAGCGCCGCGTCAAGCGGCAGGGGTGGGCGCCGGAAAGTCGCGGATCACGCGATCGGGGGATTCTTCATACGGGGGCGTGTAGATCACCAGCAGCCGGGCCGGTTCGTCGCTCGTCACCGTGAAGACGTGCGGGATATCGGGAGGGAAGTAGCAGCAGTCGCCGGGCCCCATGTCGGCCCATTCGTCCTGCACCTGGGCGCGGGCGGTGCCAGATATCAGGTAGCAGACCTGCTCGATGCCGGGATGCGCGTGCGGGAGCGCGCCCTTGCCTTTGTCGATCACGCCCAGCAGCACTTCGACGCCGCGCGCGCCCACCGTGTCCGGGCCGATCAGTCGGCGGTTGAGCGTGCCAGTGTGATTGGCGGGGTGGTAGCCGGGCACGTCGGCTTCACGTACCAGCCAGCGAGGGGTGGATTGCTGCGTCATGTCTCATCCTTATATTTTCCATACATGAATTTATTTTTACGTATGAGAAAAACATGGGCAAGTACTTTTTGCCTCGGGATACCGTGCCGCGCCCTAGGGGATTAGGGAAAACACCGGGCGTGGACTGCTAAAATCGCAGGCTGATTTCCTTTCGCGAACCCGCCTCATGTCTTCTGTCCGCACGCCTGACGCCGCCGCCAACCTGTCTGATTGGCTGCAGTACCTGGAGTCCATCCACGCCACCGCGATCGACTTGGGCCTGGACCGGGTGCGCCAGGTCGCGGACCGCATGGAACTGAAGCTGCCCGGCGTGAAGTTCGTGGTCGGCGGCACCAACGGCAAGGGTTCCACCTGTGCCATGCTCGAGGCCATCCTCCTGGCGGCCGGCTACAAGGTGGGCCTCTACACCTCGCCGCACCTCATCGACTTCAATGAGCGCGCCCGCGTCAACGGCCAGATCGCCTCGGACCAAGACCTCATCGCCCAGTTCCAGGCGGTAGAGGCCGCCCGGGGCGATGTGTCGCTGACTTACTTTGAATTCACCACCCTGGCCATTCTGCGCCTCTTCTCGCAGTCGCGGCTCGACGCCGTCGTCCTCGAAGTGGGGCTGGGCGGACGCCTGGATGCCGTGAACATCGTCGACGCGGACGTCGCCGTCGTCACCAGCGTCGATCTGGACCACACCGACTGGCTGGGCGACACGCGCGAAAAAATCGGCTTCGAGAAGGCCCACATCTACCGCAGCGGCCGCCCGGCCATCTGCAGCGACCCGGTGCCCCCGCAGTCGCTGCTGGATCACGTCGAAGCCATCGGCGCGGATCTCTGGCTGTTCGGGCGCGACTACAACTATTCGGGCGACCGCCAGCAGTGGGCGTACGGCGGGCGCGAGCAGCGCCGCAGCGCGATGGCATATCCCGCGTTGCGCGGCGCCAATCAATTGCTCAACGCCTCGGCGGCGCTGGCCGCGCTGGAATCCGTGCGCGACC
>DALZRX010000155.1:1464-8582 GCA_032015805.1 Achromobacter sp. | reverse complement strand
ACACTTATCGGTTGTTTAATTGTTAAAGAGCGGTACTGCTAAATTCTGTACTACTAAAACCACAAATCGCGGCGCTGATTTCTCAGCACTTAGCGACTATCGAAACGTCAGGGTAAACCCTAATTTTTCGGCAACCGCCAAGCCCTCTACTATAACACAGCTTTTGCAGATTGTGCAACTGGCGTCTGCCTAATTTGCACCCCATCTTGCAACCCCGCTTCACTTGCAAGCGGCCCCGAGAAATCCGGAGGCTGGTTACCGCACAGGTGGCTGAAATTTTGATTCCGGGTAAACCCTGATTCGTCATCACCAGCCAAGCCCAAGACTATAGCACAATTTTTGCGGATCTTGCAACTGGCTTCTGCCTGATTTGCATCGATCTTTGCAATAACCGCTTGGCTCTCATATTTGATCGCTGTTGCGGCAGGCCTGCCGAACTGCGCTGACCTGTTGCACTGACTTGGCTTCGCTGTTCAGAACTGCTTGAGCAGCGAAGGAGCGAGACTATAGCACAGAAATTCTGGGTGTGTGGTCAGCATGACACCCGTTTTGCAGAAATGTGATTCTTTTTGGGGACGCACGGGGATTTCGGGTCACTCGCCGGTGCTTTTGCTTTCTGTATTCGCTCTCTATATATAGGCATCGTGCTGCGACTCTCTATATATAGGGAGACATGCGGCACTCGCGTGCCCCCCGCTCTCCGCTGCCTGGCGGGCGCCCTAACCGCTACCGGACGGACCCGCGAGCATCATGGGCGACAGCCATCGGCCTGGCGGGAGCTCATCATCGAAGAACAATGCGAGCCGCGCTAAATACGAAGTTCCGTCGTTTCCTTGATCTGCTGGAGCGCAAAGAAAGAGCGCATGTCGATGACCGCCGGATGTCGCATGAGGGTGTCCATGGCGAAACGGGAAAAGTGCGCCAGGTCGGCCACCTGGATGCGCAGGAGGTAATCCATGTCGCCCGACATGGCGTAGCACTCGACGACCTCCGGCCAGAGCTGGACGTCGCGGGCGAAGTCGCTCATGGGTGCGTGACTGGATCCGCTGTGCTTGTTCAGGCGGATGTTGACGTACGCGAGCAGGCCAAGGCCGACCTTGGCGGCATCGATGAGCGCCACATATTTTTTGATGAAGCCCTGCTCCTCAAGGCGGCGTACCCGGCGAAGGCAAGGGCTGGGCGACAGGGAGACGCGGTCGGCCAATTCCTGGTTGCTCAGGCGTCCGTCGCGCTGCAATTCGGCCAAAATCCTCAGATCTGTCCTATCCAGCTCTATTGCAGACATTTTCGACCCCATAAATTAAGTATTGGGCAATATTATTGCTCAAGTGACCCGGTTCTGCGCCATGTTTGCAATTGTCTGCCCGCCCTTCCTCCCTACAATCTCCGTCTAGACTTGAATAACAAGTCGTCCGCACAAAACATGCAAGGGAGCAGACTTATGAGCAGCGCTTTCCAACCCTGGGACAACCCGATGGGCACCGCCGGGTTCGAGTTCATTGAATATGCCGCGCCGGACCCCGCCGCGCTGCGCAAGGTGTTTGAGCTGCTGGGCTTCAAGGCCATTGCCAAGCATCGCCACAAGGACGTCACCCTGTACCGCCAAGGCGGCGTGAACTTCCTGATCAACGCCGAGCCGGATTCCTTTGCCCAGCGCTTTGCGCGCCTGCATGGCCCGTCGATCTGTGCGATTGGCTTTCGCGTGCAGGACGCCAACGCCGCCTACAAGCGCGCATTGGAACTGGGCGCTTGGGGCTTTGATTCCCACAGCGGCCCGATGGAACTGAACATTCCTGCTATCAAGGGCATCGGCGATTCGCTGATCTACCTGGTGGACCGCTGGGCCGGCAAGGAAGGCCACGGCGGCATTGGCGACATCAGCATCTATGACGTGGACTTCATCCCGCTGGATCCGGCCAACGCAGAAACCGACGTCAACTGGCAGGGTGCCGGCTTAACGCTGGTGGACCACCTGACGCACAACGTCCACAAGGGCCGCATGGCCGAATGGTCCGAGTTCTACGAGCGTCTCTTCAACTTCCGCGAAGTTCGCTACTTCGACATCGAAGGCAAGGTGACCGGCGTGAAGTCCAAGGCGATGACCTCGCCTTGCGGCAATATCCGCATTCCGATCAATGAGGAAGGCACGGACGAGAAGGGCCAAATCCAGGAGTACCTGGACCTTTACCGCGGCGAAGGCATTCAGCACATCGCCATGGCCACCGACGACATCTATGCCACGATCGAGGCGCTGCGCAAAACGGGCGTCGTGTTCCTGGACACGCCGGAAACCTACTACGAGCTGCTGGACCGCCGTCTGCCCAATCACGGCGAGGACGTCGCGCGCCTGCAGCACAATCGCATCCTGCTCGACGGCGCGCCGGGCGGCGGACTGCTGCTGCAGATCTTTACCGAGAATCAGATTGGCCCGATCTTCTTTGAGATCATCCAGCGCAAGGGCAACGATGGTTTCGGCGAAGGCAACTTCAAGGCCCTGTTCGAATCCATCGAACTGGACCAGATGCGCCGCGGTGTGTTGAAGACCGTGGACTAAACCGTTTCAGTGTCAGCGCGCGGCGTCCGTCATGAGCCGCCCGATTTCAAACCCCGCCGCCAGGCGGGGTTTTTCGTTGGTCGTCCCCAAAGCAAAGGCCCCGCATCGCCGGAACCCAGTCCGACGCACGGGGCCTTTGTCCGCGAAGGACGCTTGCCGCGGCTTAACGCTTCAGGCGATCCTGGAATTGCTTGCGGAACTTGGCGACCTTGGGCGCGATTACAAACTGGCAATAGCCTTGCTCGGGATGCAGGGCGAAGTAATTGCTGTGATAGTCCTCGGCCTGCCAGAAGTGCGCGGGCGCCAGCAGCTTGGTGACGATGGGCGCGTCGTAGACCTTCTGCGCTTCGACCTCGGCGATGACGGCTTCGGCCTGCTCCCGTTGCGATTCGTCTTGCCAGAAGATCGCGGACTCGTATTGCGGGCCAACATCGTTGCCCTGGCGACCCGGCGTGGTGGGATCGTGGGTGGCAAAGAAGACGCGCAGCAGATCGCTGTATGACAGCTCTGCGGGATCGAATTCGATGCGTGCGACTTCGATGTGGCCTGTGTCCTTGCCGCACACCTGCTCGTAGCTGGGATTGTCGACGTGCCCACCGCTATAGCCAGGCAACACGCTCTTGACCCCGCGCAGATCGATGAACACCGCTTCGACACACCAGAAGCAACCGCCGCCAAGTACGGCGACTTCATTGCCCGGTGATGGTTGTTCTGCCATGACGATTCCTTCCTGATAGGCGGCCGCTGCGCGCGGCCCGCGCCCCCGGCTCGATGCCAGGGCATGAGATTAAGGCTACTGCTTTGCCGGCGCCAGCGACAAGATCCATTCGGCCAGCGCGCGGGCGTCTTCGGGCGAAACGTGGGTCTGGGCGGGCATGGGCACGGCACCCCAGGCGCCGCGGCCGCCGCCGCGGATCTTGCCCGCCAGGTAATCCACCATGGCATCGCCCTGCCCCGCGTATCGTTCGGCAACGCTCTTGAGGGGCGGGCCGACCCGTTTGGCTTCCACCTGATGACAGGCCATGCAGGCCTTGCTCTTGGCCAGATCCAGGCCAGTGGTTTGCGCATGCGCCGCGCCAGCGCCCAGGACGCCGGCCGCGGCCAACAACAGACTAATCTTCAAATGCATCGGTTACTGCCCCACGGCTGGCGGTGCTGGCGAGCTTGCCGAATTTTGCAAGCACACCGCGTGTATAACGCGGCTTGGGTTGTACCCAGGCCTGGCGACGAGCCGCCATTTCTTCGTCGCTGATGTTGAGCTGCAGCAGCAGCTTGTGGGCATCGATGGTAACCGAATCGCCCTCCTGTATCAGGGCGATCGGACCGCCGACATAGGCCTCCGGCGCGACGTGCCCCACCACCATGCCCCACGTGCCACCCGAAAAGCGGCCGTCGGTGATCAGCCCCACGGTTTCGCCCAACCCCTGCCCGACGAGCGCGGAGGTGGGCGCAAGCATTTCGCGCATGCCGGGGCCGCCCTTGGGCCCTTCGTAGCGGATGACGACGACGTCGCCATCGCGGATCTGCTGGGCCATGATGGCTGTCATGGCGTCGTCTTCGGAATCGAACACGCGCGCCGGGCCCGTGATGACCGGGTTCTTCAGTCCGGTGATCTTGGCGACGCAACCTTCAGGGGAAAGATTTCCTTTCAGGATCGCAAGGTGGCCCTGCGGATAAAGCGCGCGATCAATGGGCATGATGACGTCCTGGTCGGCGCGCGGCGTATCGGGCACGTCTGCCAGCGTTTCAGCTATGGTCTTGCCGGTGATGGTGACGCAGTCGCCATGCAGCAGGCCGGCGTTGAGCAGCAGCTTCATGACTTGCGGAATGCCGCCGGCGCGATGAAGGTCGGTGGCGACATACTTGCCGGAGGGCTTCAGGTCGCAAAGCACGGGCACGCGCCGGCGGATGCGCTCGAAGTCGTCGATGGTCCACGGCACTTCGGCGGCGTGCGCGATGGCCAGGAAGTGCAGCACCGCGTTGGTGGAACCGCCCGTCGCCATGATCACCGAAACCGCGTTCTCGATGGATTCGCGCGTGATGATGTCGCGCGGGCGCAGGTTGCGCTTGACGGCATCGACCAGCACACGGGCAGACTCGGCGGCCGACGTGACCTTTTCGTCATCTTCGTTGGCCATGGTGCTGGAATACGGCAGGCTCATGCCCATGGCCTCGAAAGCCGAGCTCATCGTATTGGCGGTGTACATGCCGCCGCACGATCCCGAGCCGGGTATCGCGCATTTCTCGATCTGCTTGAAGTCCTCTTCGGGCATGCGGCCCATGGTGTATTCGCCCACGGCCTCGAACACGGACACGATGGTGAGGTCGTTGCCCTTGTAGCGGCCCGGCTTGATGGTGCCGCCGTAGACGTAGATGCCCGGCACGTTGGTTCGCGCAAGGGCAATCATGCCACCGGGCATGTTCTTGTCGCATCCGCCAATGACGACGACGCCGTCCATCCATTGGCCCTGCGCGGCGGTTTCAATACAGTCGGCGATGACCTCGCGCGACACCAGCGAGTACTTCATGCCTTCAGTGCCCATGGACATGCCATCAGAGATGGTGGGCGTGCCGAACACCTGGGGATTCGCTTTCGACGTGCGGATCGCATCGATCGCCGCGTCGGCAAGCCGCTGCAGGCCGCTATTACAGGGCGTGATCGTCGAATGGCCATTGGCCACGCCGATCATGGGGTTCTCGAAATCGGCTTCTTTGTAGCCCAGCGCGTAGTACATGGCGCGATTGGGTGCGCGCGCGACGCCTTGGGTGATGTGGCGGGAACGTTCGTTGTGCGGCATGGTCAGTGTCTCCTGTCGGCCGTCGGGGCGCGGACATGGCGAACGCACCCGGGGGGAAGCTGGCTCGCTTGGCATGCGAATCTTCAGTGCTCGCCGGTTATTATCATTCAACTTTATTGTGTCGGGCAGAACATGCTGGAATATCCAAAAATCGACCCCATCGCCGTGCAGATCGGGCCGCTTGCCATCCATTGGTATGGGCTGATGTACCTGGCGGGCTTCGCGCTCGTGTATTTGCTGGGCCGCCACCGCATCAAGAGCGGGCACACCACGTCGCTGAACGTGCGGGACCTGGAAGACCTGATCTTCTACAGCGTGCTGGGCGTGGTGCTGGGGGGCCGGCTGGGATATGTGCTGTTCTACAAGCCAGGCTACTACCTGTCGCACCCGCTCGAAGTGCTGTACCTGTGGCAAGGCGGCATGTCCTTCCACGGCGGCCTGATCGGTGTGATTTTGGTGATGCTGCTGTTTGCACGCAAGAAGCGGCTGCCGTTCTTTGCGATCAGCGATTTCATTGCGCCGCTGATTCCGCTGGGCCTGGGTTTTGGCCGGCTGGGCAATTTCATCAATGGCGAGCTCTGGGGCCGCCCCACCGATGTGCCGTGGGCGATGGTCTTTCCCGACAGCGGCGACGGGCTGCCACGCCATCCCTCGCAGCTCTATGAGCTGGGCCTGGAAGGCATCGTGCTGTTCGCACTGTTGTGGTGGTTTTCGAGCAAGCCGCGCCCGCTGGGCCAGGTGAGCGGTCTGTTCCTGATGGGATACGGAACGTTCCGCTTCCTGGTGGAATTCACCCGCGAGCCGGACAACTTCCTGGGCCTGCTCGCGGGGGGATTGAGCATGGGACAGTGGCTGTCCCTGCCGATGGTCGCCCTGGGCGCCATCATGTTCAGTCTTACTGCAAAACGATCGTCCCGTTGACCGCGACGCTGACTGTCACGTTCCCGGCTTCAAGGGGAACGCTGACGTCGGCGTTGCTGAAGGAACCGCCTTTTGCCATTGCCGCGCCCATCATGCGCGGTACCGGCACGGGGCCGCCGGAGCCGCCGAGTTCGAGCTTGGACAGGCGGTAGCCCGAAAAGCCGAAGGCATTGGCCGCAGCCAGTGCGCGATCCTTGAAGGCCTGCGCGGCTTCTTTCAGAAGCTTGCGCTCTTCGGCTTCACGCGCAGCGGTCGACAGCGAGAAGCTGATGTTCGAAATGGCCGTCTTGTCTGAAAGCTTGGAAGCCAGCGCGGCGGCAGCCGCGAAGTCCTTGGATTCCAGCACGATCTCGCCCTGGCCGCGCCACGAAGCGATCTTTCCCTTGTTGTTCATGTTGGGCCAGACGTTGAAGCTGCTGGTGCGCACTTCCACGTCCTTGGTGTCGCGCGCGCGCTTGACGGCGTCTTCGAGCGCGGCAGTCAGCTTCTGACCGGCGGCCGGCTGGTCGGGCGCCTCGACTTCGGCGGACAACGCGATGCGGACGGTGTCCTGCTTGACCTCGGAAGACGCCATGGCTTGCAAGGTCAGCTCGGGCGAACGGTTTGCGGCCGGCTCGGCGGCGGTCGTCGCGGCGGGCGCCTGCGTCTGTGCGAAAGCGGGCTGGGCCGCGGAGATGGCGGCAACGGCTGCGCACGCCGCACCAAGCTTGGTGAGCGAAAAAACACGGTGTTTGAACATGGACTGGTCCTAGGAGGGAGGACGATGGGGAGTTGCCGAGAGGCACCCGAGGCGGACCTGCGCTTATGGCAGGCCCGCTGGGATAGATGCCCCGCCTGTGCCGTCA
>DALZRX010000155.1:0-1454 GCA_032015805.1 Achromobacter sp. | reverse complement strand
GTCAAGGCCGGCATCTCGAACCCTGAGGTTCAAGGTGGTCGCGTTCCGAAGAGCATCGGGTTCGTCTGCAAGAGACAATCACTCCAGCTCTGCACTCCCGCAACCAATATGCCAAAAAGACATAGGTTCAGAGAATGTATGGCCTAGTCACGAACACGGCAGGGACAAACTGAAAAATCTTGAATGCTGCTTATGAACGTTAGAGCAGTTTTTCCTGACCCGACAAGGCGTCATCGAGTACTGCGTTCATGTCCTCAATTCTACGCTTGAAGTCGCCGACCGCCAAACCGCCTAGTGGACCGTCGGGTGCTTTCATTGCAAGCAGCTCGCCAGCGATCGACAATGCGGCCATCACGGCGATGCGTTCGTTGCTTGATACCTTGCCCGTGCCCTGGATGCGCAGCATGAGCTGATCGACATGGCGCACGGCGGCCAGCAGCGTGGGCTTTTCTTCGGCGGAGCACGCAAGTGAGTACTCGCGGCCAAGGATCGATACGTCTAGACGTTCCATTAGTGTTGCTCTCCGGACGGCGCGCCAGGCAACCGGGCCAGCACGGCGTCGATGCGCTCGCGGGCCGATGCGGCGGCCACACGCAAACGCTGTAGTTCTGTGTCGCGCGATTGCAGGCTGCCCTGCAGTTCGCTTTCGCGGGCGGCGAACCGCGACTCGAGCGCGTGACGCTCGGCGGTCTCGCGAGCGAGTTGTTCGCGCAGCGAGGCTTCTGCCCGCTTGGCCTCTTCGAGCATGGCCGAGACGGCGCCGTCGTTATCTTGAAGCTTGCTTTGCAACGTGACGACCTCGGCTTCGCGATCAGCGGCGCGCTGCTTGAGCACGCGTTGCTCGGCTTCGAAGTCGTTCACGCGTAGACGCAACGCGTCACGCTCGGCGTGGAGTTGGCGGGTGCGTTGCACCAGTTGCCCGATTCGGGCGGCGAGTTGGTCTAGATCTTGCAGCATGGGCGCTATCGTAAACCATCCTGGGTTGGACCGGGCCTCTTCACGCAAGGTGAGAAACCCGGCAATATTCGGTAGGAAATACGGTTGGGAATTGGCGCGCGAAGGTTACCGGCTCTTCCTTCCCCTGGAAAGTCCCATCCACCGAAATTGCCGCGTCCGGCCGATCCGGCTTTCGGCATTCTTTCTATAAACTTTCACTTAGCTTTCAAAAAGCCCTCAAACTTCTGACCGCGTTACAAACGGGGATCGGGAGTTCCCCAATTCTAGGGAAAACCCCAGCCTTTCACCGACCTTACAGGGTTTGCAGCGTGCCGGGCGTCCATTACCATTCGGCCTTTCAAGAAACCACGTCGTCGCTTTCAGAATAATTAATGGCACCCCGAAGTGCCTTTTTTGTGCCTGTCACTCGCCTTTCGGCGAGTGTCCATCCGGCTACAAACCTCTTTTATCTACATGCTGTAAACAGGAGCCAACCAATCATGCAGCTACGCAATCGA
>DALZRX010000154.1:0-8603 GCA_032015805.1 Achromobacter sp. | reverse complement strand
GCGGCCAGGGCACCTGCACTGCCGGCCAGCAGGCGGCGGCGCGCGGGGTTGCGGGGGGTTGTCTCCATGGCATCCTCTCTGGTTGCCGCGTCCCGCAAGGCGGGCGCGGTATGTGCTTATGGCGGCCCAGCGCTTGCGGCCTTCCGCATCATCGGCAATGGCCCCCTTTATGTCAACGGGTTCTAAAGAACTATAGGGTTATGGCCATTTCAGATATAAGCGTTTCGGATATTGCACCTATGGTCGGCGCGCCAGGTTTTCCCGCAGCCATTGCTCCATGCCGCAGACGGGGATGCCGCGCTCGCGGTTGAAGGTATTGGCCTTGTCCCATGCCACGCCGCGCCCTTGCGCAAACACGGCGCGATACTTGCACATGGCGTCGTGCGGCTCGGCCGCCAGCAGGTGCATGAGTTCGGGCACCGGCCATTCGCGCCGTGCGAATTTGCGGCCCCGCACGCGTTCCAGGGCGTCGGCCACTTCGCGGTACGTGACGGTATCGCCCGCGACATGCACCACCTGGTTGGCAATGCGCGGGTCCGCATGGAGGATCGCGGCGGTAAGGACGCCGACGTCTTCGGCCGTCGTGAGCGTGACGGCGTTGTCCAGACTGCCCAGCGCGTTGACCGTGTCGGCCGCCAGGTCGACCACGCCGAACGCGGGTTCGAACAGGAAGCTGGTGAACATGCCGGTCGAGATGATGATCCATTCGGTGGCCGTTTGGGCACGCAGCATGTCGCGCACATCGAGCTGCTCGTCGAACAGGTCCTGCGGGCTGCCCCGGCCGATCACGTCGTAGTCCACGCCAAATTGCCATGGCACAAAACGCGTCACCCCGGCGTCCAGGGCGGCGCGTGCGATCTTGCGCTGCACCCCGGGACCCCCGACAAAGCCCGTGCACGAGACCACGGTGTCATAAGCGCGGAATGTGGCAGCAAGATCGTCGCTGGACTGCCGGGCCAGATCGCCCTGGACGACCTCCACGCCCAATGCGCGCAGTTCTGCAAGGTCTTGTCGTTTTGCCGGGTCTGCGGACTCGATGGAAGTCGCTCGCAGCAGGACGGACAGCTTGCCTTTGCCTGCGCGCGGCGCCAGATTACGCAGCACGGCCATGCCGAGCTGACCGGCGCCCAGGACCAGGATGGAGGGGTTGGGGGTCATGAAATACCTCGAAGAAACAGGTGCAGGAAGGGAGCGGCGCCACGGCATTGCCCGTGCAGGCCGGCGCGATCCGGGTGGCTTGCAGTGTAGGAGCGGGCAGGGCGCCCATTGTTCGCGGTGGCTGAACTCAGAACGCGGCCGCGCGACCGTCGTTGCGCGATACGCGTTGGTAATATCGTGACCTTCTCGCCGCACGCGGCGCAGGTTCTATCGTCGGAATCGGCTCATGGACAAACTTCAAGCGATGGCGGCGTTCGTCAGGGTCGTCGAGACGCGCAGCTTCACCAAGGCGGCGCAATCGCTGTCGCTGCCGCGCTCGTCAGTGACGACGATGGTCAAGAACCTGGAAACCCATCTGGGTACGCCGCTCCTGCGCCGCAGCACGCGCAGCTTGAGCCTTACTGACGCCGGTGAGCGCTATGTGCAAGCGTGCCAGGCCATCCTTGGCGATATCGCCACCGCCGAAAACGATGTCGCGGCCGCCATTCAGACGCCGCGCGGCCGCGT
This sequence comes from Achromobacter sp., assembly GCA_032015805.1. Lineage (GTDB taxonomy): Bacteria > Pseudomonadota > Gammaproteobacteria > Burkholderiales > Burkholderiaceae_B > Achromobacter. Next base: position 6,938 of record DALZRX010000154.1, on the reverse strand, counting down.
CCGCGTCGATATGCCGGGCGTCATTGGCCGCGCAATCGTGGTGCCGCGGCTGGTCGAATTCGAGGCGCGCTATCCCGACATCGAGGTCGTGCTTGGTCTGAGTGACCGGCCGGCCGACCTGATCTACGAAGGCATCGACTGCGCCATCCGGAGCGGCGAGCTGGCGGATTCGACGCTGGTGGCGCGCCGCCTGGGCCAGCTCGTCTGGGTCACTTGCGCCTCTCCAAAATACCTGGCCCGCTTTGGCGAGCCGAAGTCGGTAGAGGCGTTGCTGGCGCATCGGGTCGTCAACTACCTGTCCAACGCCACGGGGCGGCCGCTGGAATGGCGGTTTCGTGTTGGGGGCGAGAACGTGTCGATTGCCTTGCCGGGCCGCCATGCGGTCAACGAGACCGAAGCCTACTTGCATTGCGGGCTGGAAGGGCTGGGGCTGATCCAATTGTCCGAGCTGGCGGCCTCCGCCTATCTCGACAGCGGACGCCTGCGCGAGGTGCTGCGGGACGCCCGATGCGAGCCCGTGCCGATTTCCATCGTTTATCCGCAGGCGCGGGCCACGGCTGCGGTCAAGGCGTTCGTGGAGTGGGTCGTCGACATTGGAAGGTCAGCGCTGGGGAACGCCACGTGAGAATAGCCGCGCCGTGCTGCGGCGTTGGCGTTATATGAGTGGTGACGTTGTTCACTTGTGCCTATTCTGCGCGTGGTGCTGCGAGAATCTGCCGGCTTCTGCGGGCTGGCAGCCTGGACGTGAAGTGCCCTGGGTTATTCCCTAGCTTTGACAACCTGCCGGAGAATCGAAATGAGCCTACAAAAAATTGCCTTGGTGCTGTGCGCGGTGTTGGCGGTCTCGGGTTGCGTAACAAAGACGAGCTACGACAAAGAGGCGCAGTTGGCGGCCGAATATTCCGCGCTCAATAAAAAGCTCTCGGCCGAACTGAGCGGCGATCGGGCTGAGATTACTCAACTGCAGAACGAGCTGAAAGTGACCATGGTGAACGAGATCCTGTTCCCGGAGGGCGGCTGGAGGCTCAGCCCCAAAGGCGAGCAAACTCTCGCCAAGATCGCGCCCACGCTTTCAAACCTCTCGGGCAAGCAGATCGTCGTGCAGGGTTTCACCGACAACGAGCCCATCGGCCCGGAACTGCGGGCGCAGTTTCCCTCGAATCTGGAGCTGTCCTCGGCGCGCGCGGACAATGTGGCGCGATATCTGACGTCCAAGGGGGTGCCGGCGAATTCGATTTCGGCGCAGGGCTTTGGCGAGGCGCGACCCGTGGCCAGCAATTCCACGGCTGAGGGCAGGGCGAAGAACCGGCGTGTGGAGATCGTGATTACGGCTGCCGGACGTCCTTAGCCTGCGGCCGCGAGAAAATGTTTGGATAAGGCCAGGGGCGTTTCGCCCTGGCCTTTTCGCGGCCATTTATCGGCCGGGGACCGCACGGGATGGCCGTGGCCGGCGCCATTGAAATAGTTACTAGTCAAACCGCGTCCGTCACTAAAAAATGAAGCTGTTGGATCGGAACCGAAGCAGTATATTGATCCGCATAGTCAGCGCTCATTGGGCGATTGAGACAAGCGCCGCCAATGTGTAGATTTCGGAACATCGCATGATGGGGCCGACATCCCAGATGCCCGATCATAGTGAGCCTAAGCGCCACATCGCAATTGACACTCGCGGGGCAGCCAAACCACGCGAGGATCCGTTTTCATTGACCGTTGTATTCGTGCATCGGAGGCCCCAATGAACACCCGCGATACATCTGATTCGGCTGGTTTTTCCCATTCGAACTAAAAATCGAGCCTTTCCACTTGGCCGGAAGCGGCACCAACGACTGATGGTGCGTGCCGGCCGGTAAGTCCGCACTTCCTGGCAAACCGAGTTGAAAGTGCCAGACCTGCATGACACGAAGCTTTCCACCCCGGCACCGTCAAGGAGAGAGTCATGAACTGGTTTGTTACTACGCTGAAGGCCTATCCCGAAATCGCGATCTTTCTGGCGCTGGGCATTGGCTATTGGGTCGGCGGTAAGAGCTACAAGGGATTCAGCCTTGGCGCCGTGACGTCGACCCTGCTGGTCGCGATCGTCATCGGCATCCTCGGGGTCAAGATATCCCCCAACGTGAAGTCGGTATTCTTCCTCATGTTCCTGTTTGCCGTCGGCTACGGGGTAGGGCCGCAGTTCGTGCGAGGCATTGCCAAGGACGGACTGCCGCAGGCGATCTTTGCAGTGGTCATGGCGCTGCTGTCGCTTGGGGCCGCCGTCATCGCGGCGATGCTCGCGGGATACGATCTGGGTTCCGCCGCCGGCCTCTTCGCCGGTTCGCAAACCATCTCGGCTTCGATGGGCCTGGCAACCGATGCAATCAACCGCCTCGGACGATCGCCAGAAGAGACCCAGGCGCTGCTGGACGCGATGCCGATTGCCTACGCTGTCACGTACATCTTTGGCACGGTGGGCTCGGCGATCATCCTGGCGCAGATCGGCCCCAAGATGCTTGGTATCGATCTCGTGGCCGCGTGCAAAGCGTATGAGCAGAAGCTGGGCGCGGGCCAGGGCGCTGCGGACGCCACCCATTGGTACGAGTTCGAGGTCCGTGCGTACGCCATTGCGGAGAACAGCCCATTCATCGGCAGGACGGTTGGGGAAATCGAGGCGGGCACGCCGGCGGGCTTCCGCGCGTTCGTGGAGCGCATACGGAGGGGCGGCAAGCTCATCGACGTGGACCAGGCGACCGTCATCGAGGCGGGGGACATCGTCGCGGTGGGCGGCAAGCGCGACCAGATGATCGCGCGGCTGGGTCCCAGCGGCCGCGAAATCGAAGACGCCGAACTGCTCGACATCAAGACTGAAGGCGTCGACATCTACGTTTCGAACAAGACGGTGGACGGCAAGCCGCTGGAGGAATTGGCGCATTGGCCCGGCGCGCGCGGCGTGTTCCTGAAGAAAATCCGGCGCGGTCCGACCGAGACCGTGATTCCGATCCTACCCAAGACGCAATTGTTCCGGGGCGATGTCATTACCGTCGTCGGCCGCACCCAGGATATCAACGCCGCCGCGAAGAATCTGGGTTACATCGACCGGCCCACGACGGTGACGGATGTAGCCTTCGTGTCGCTGGCCATCACCATCGGCGCCCTTATCGGCGCCGTCGTGATCAACGTCAGCGGCATCCCGCTCACGATTTCCACGGCAGGCGGCGCATTGATTGCCGGCATTGTGTTCGGCTGGTTTCGTGCCATCCATCCCACGTTTGGCCGCATCCCGGAACCCACGTTGTGGTTCATGAATTCCGTCGGGCTGAACGTCTTCATTGCGGTCGTCGGCATTTCGGCGGGGCCGGGCTTCGTGGCCGGTCTGCAGAAGCTGGGCATCAGCCTATTCCTGTGGGGGATATTCGCGACCGCCGTCCCGCTCGTGCTGGGCATGCTGATCGCCAAGTTCGTGTTCCGCTTCGACCCGGCCCTGATCCTGGGAATCTGCGCGGGGTCGCGCACCACCACCGCCGCTCTGGGCATGGTGTGCGAAGCCGCCAAGAGCCAGGTGCCGGGGCTGGGATACACGGTGACCTACGCCGTCGGCAATACCTTGCTGACGATCTGGGGGATGGTGGTGATCATGATTCTTTCGTAGAGACATTGCGAGTTCCGGCCGCGTGGCCAGTGGGCTTGCGCAAATCATCTGGGGACTGCCATGGCGACCGAGACACACGAAGGACGACAACTGGACCATCTATTTTCCATTTCCGCCGCACGGCTGGACCGATGGCGCGAGTTGAACGCCAAGGCCCAGACCTGGGCAGCCGAAATGCGCGGCGGCAAGGGCGCGGGCGGGGCCGGCCCAGTGCAGGAGGCCTTGAGCGACCTGCGACCGATGGAGAGCTACTTTGCATATCCCGGTGCGCAACTGCTTCGCACGCTGGACGACCGGATCGCCGACGGCGACGCGATGGGAGCCGCGCGGCTGGTGCTGCGGATGAGCAATGCGCTGCTGTCGGGCAGTTACCGCTATGACGAGGGCGAGTGGGATGCGGCTGAGGAATCGGCGTCGCAGGGGGCCGATCGCACCCCGCCCGGGATGGCGGGAAGCCTGGCGCGGCGGCCATACTTCGAGGCACTGTTCGTCAGCCCCGCGCCGTCAGCGCGAGCCGCGGCGATATCCCGCGAGATACGGGAACTTCGCCGGCACGACGACACGATGATCTACGAGCCCGTCATGGTGGGCAGCGTCGAGGACGCGCTGCTGGCGACCATTCTCAACGGCAAGCTCGAGGCCGTGGTCATCTATGACGGCATTCCGATTCCGTCCAAGCACGATGCGTCGCTGTTGCGCGATTACCTGTCCGTCTATCAGCATCTGGACACCACGGTGGACTCACCGCGCGAGATCGGCGTGAAACTGGCGTGCATGATTGCCAACATCCGGCCGGAGCTGGACCTCTATCTGCTCACCGACAGGAAGGTGGAGCAACTTGCCGGCGACCCGAGCGCCTCGGCGATACGCCGTGTCTTCTATGAGGTGGAGGAACCCATGGAGGTGCACCTGAACATCCTGGAAGGAGTGCGGGATCGGCAGGCCTCCCCCCATTTCGACAATCTCAAGCAGTATGCCGCCAAGCCGATCAGCACGTTTCATGCGCTGCCGATCGCCCGTGGCAAGTCGATCATCAAATCGAACTGGATCCGCGACTTTGGCGAATTCTATGGGCTGAACCTGTTCCTGGCGGAAACGTCCGCCACGACCGGGGGCCTGGACAGCATGCTGGAGCCGACGGGCAACATCAAGGTGGCCCAGGAAAAGTTCGCGCGCGCGGTCGGCGCCGACCACGTGTTCTTCGTGACGAACGGCACTTCGACATCGAACAAAATGGTCTACCAGGCAGTGACCAAGCCGGGCGACATCGTCATCGTGGACCGCAATTGCCACAAGTCGCACCACTACGGGATGGTGCTGTCCGGCGCACAGCCACGATACGTCGAGGCCTTTCCGATGACGGAGTATTCGATGTATGGGGCGGTTCCGCTGCGGACCGTCAAGCAGGCATTGCTGGACTTGAAGGCCGCGGGGCGCCTGAACAAGGTGGCCATGGTCACCCTCACCAACTGCACGTTTGATGGTCATATCTACAACACCCGGCGTGTCATGGCGGAATGCCTGGCCATCAAGCCCGACCTGATCTTCCTATGGGACGAAGCGTGGTTCGGGTTTGCGCGCTGGTCCCCGTTCCTGCGCATGCGCACCGCCATGGGGGCCGCGGCCACGTTGCAAGCGTGGCGGGACGACCCGAAGGCGCAGGAGGCCTGGGATGCCCAGTGCCAGGAACTCGGGGAGGACCTGGACCCCAAGGATCCACGCCTGCTGGATCGGGAGCTGACGCCCAACCCGAAGACGATGCGGATACGGGTCTACGAAACGGACTCCGTGCACAAGTCGATGTCCAGCCTGCGGCAAGGGTCGATCGTCGCCGTACGCGATGAGGACTACGAGCACCATGTGTCGGCATTCCGGGAGGCCGTGTTCATCCACGCGTCGACCTCGCCCAATGCACAGATCATCGCGTCGCTGGACGTCGCGCGCCGGCAGATGGAACTGGAGGGATACGAATTGGTCATGCGTGCCATCGAGGTCGCCTTGGCCATCCGCCGCGAAGTCTCAAGTCATCCGCTGATCTCCAAATACTTCAGTGTGCTGGGCGCCGACAAGATGATCCCGCAAGAGTTTCGTGCTTCGGGTTTCACCGACTTCCTCGCGCCCGGCACGAATTGGCTCACCGCCGCCAAGGCCCTCAAGGATGATGAATTCTGTCTGGACCCCACGCGCTTGACGCTGGTGTGCGGGACGGCGGGTTACGACGGGACCGCGTTTAAGAATGTGCTGGCGTCGCGTTACAACATCCAGCTCAACAAGACCTCGCGCAACAGCGTGCTGCTGCAGAGCAATATCAACAACACCCGCAGTGACGTCGCATCGCTCATCAAAGTGCTGCTGGAGATTTCGGAGGAAATCGAGTTGCGGCTGAAAGAGACGGGCGAGGCCGGGCGGGCCGCCTTCGCGGACAAGGTCAGAAGCTTGATGGAGGATGTACCCAACCTGCCGAACTTCAGCAATTTTCACGATGGTTACCGCGACGATCCCGGCGGCACCACGCCCGAAGGAAATGTGCGCACGGCATTCTTTGCCGCCTACAACGAAGGGGATTGCGAATATCTGCCGCTGGGCAGCTCCGAACTCGACCAGCGCCTGGCGTCAGGACCCGACCTAGTGTCCGCGAACTTCGTCATTCCCTATCCGCCTGGCTTTCCGATCATGGTCCCCGGCCAGGTCATTGACGCCCATACCATCGAGTTCATGCGGAAACTCGACGTGAAGGAGATCCACGGTTACAACGCGGCGCGAGGCATCAAGCTCATCAAACCATCGGCAATCGGCGGGTGAGCGACCGGCCGCGGCAGGGTGAGTGCCGCCGCCTCAGGCCCCGCCGACGCCCCGCACGACCTTGCCCGTCCCGCCGCATTCCACGCAGGGCTGCTGGTTGATCTGGCCGTCGCCGTGGCAGGCGGGACACGGGACTTCGCCAGTACCCGGCGTGCCGGGCGCTGCATCGTCGCCGGGATTTGCGTTGCCGGGCGCGTGTCCGGAAGGTGTTTCGTTCATGGCTGTCTCCGATCGTCGGCGTCGCGCCTTTTCAGGCGTGCCGGATCGGGCCAGCACATGACGTTCCCGCAGCGCACGGGATCTCCTTGCCCAGCCGTATCGCACGGCGCTAATCTGGACTTTCCAGGTCCAGACCTCCAAGGAGGTTGACATGAATAAGACCGTCTTTCCCTGCATGACCATCATTGTCTCCGGGTTCTGCCTGTCCGCCGCCGCGCAGACGGTCACGCCGCTGAAAGGCCAATCGTCCGAACTCACGCAGCAGGATATTGCGGCCTGCCAGTCGCAGTCG
>DALZRX010000153.1:0-8670 GCA_032015805.1 Achromobacter sp. | reverse complement strand
CCTGTACGCCACGCCGGCCTGCGGCCAGGTCGGGCGCGATCAGGTCGACGCGCTTTTCGCGGCCGTCGGTGAACGCATCTGGACCGAAAGCGAAGCCATGATCGACGCAGTCACCGCAGTGACGGGCAGCGGCCCCGGCTATGTCTTTCACTTCATGGCCGCGCTGGAGAAGGGCGCCGTCGAACTGGGTTTCGCACCCGTCGACGCCCGCCGCCTGGCGGTTGCCGCCTTCCGCGGCGCCGCGGAACTTGCCGCCAGTGAAGATGTGCCCCTGACCGAATTGCAGGAGCGCGTCACGTCCAAGGGCGGCACCACCTATGCCGCACTGTCGCACATGCAGCAGGCGGGTGTGGCCGAGGCCATCACCGAAGCCGTGCACAAGGCGCAGCAGCGCGCGCGGGAATTGTCCGCAGGGTAGGCCGCGAGCGCACGCCGCGCTGGGCAGCGCCGCCGTTCGCGCGGCGCTGACCCAGGACTCGTCCGTCGGCGCAAACGAGGGAGTTGACGCCTCCAAAGCAAAAGATATATCGTACGAGCTATCGTAAGACATATCTTAAGAGCTACTCATGCGCCAAATTCCCTTCATGGCCGCTGTCCAACGCGCTGTCGGCGCACGGTCGGTGCACGGACATCACGGCCATTGCCATCATCATGGGCGGCACGCCCATCCCCATGGCCCCCACGGCCAGCACTCCCATCCCCACCACCCCCGCGGCCAGCACCCGCGCCACGCCAGCGCGGGCGGCGACTGGTTTTCCGGTTCTTCCGACGGCCGCGGCGACGCGGACGGCTTCGGTGGCGACGGCCGCGGATTCACCCGCAGCCGCAAGGTGTCCAGCGACGACCTGCAGTTGATGCTGCTGGGACTGCTGGAACAGAACGCCAGCCACGGCTACGAACTCATCAAGGCGCTGGGCGCGCTCAGCAACGGCTTCTATACCCCCAGCCCGGGCATGGTGTATCCGGCGCTGACCTATCTGGAAGAGCTGGGTTACGCCACCGTCGAACAAGAGGGCGCCAAGAAGCGCTATCACCTCGCGGAGCCGGGCCGGGCGCATCTGGACGCCAACCGCGACCGGCTGGCGCTGATGTTCAACAAGCTCAAGCACGTGGCGCGCAAGATGGACTACATGCGCCAGGCCTGGAGCGGCCAGCCCCAGAACACCGGACCCGAAGGCGAGGACACGCGCACCGGCTGGCTGCCCGAGTTTGTCCAGGCGCGCCAGGCGCTCAAGCGCGCGCTTCTGGACCGCACCGACGCCTCGCCCGCCGAACAACGACGCATCGCCGCCATCCTGGCGCATGCGACCGACGCGATCACCGGCAAGACCGGCACGTGATCCCGTCCCATCCCTCAGGAATTTTCATGACTCAAAGCGACCTGAACGTAGCGCGCGTGCGCCACACCCTCAAGATGCGCACCCTGACCGTGGCGCGCGTGGAGCGCATCGCGGGCCTGCTGGCACGCATCACCTTTACGGGCGAAGACCTGCAGGACTTCGTGTCCGCGTCCTTCGACGACCACGTGAAGGTCTTTTTCCCGGCCGACCCCTCGCAACCGCCTGTGTTGCCCAGCGCGGGACCCGATGGCATCAAGTTCCCGGAAGGCGTGCCCCGGCCTGCGGCGCGCGACTACACGCCACGCCGCTTCGATACGGCGCGCCAGGAACTGGAGATTGAATTCGTCCTGCACGGCGACGGCCCCGCGTCGACATGGGCCGAGCAGGCGTCGCCGGGCCAGCAATTGGGCATTGGGGGGCCGCGGGGTTCGTTCGTGGTGCCCACGGCATTTGATTGGCATGTGCTGATTGGCGATGAAACCGCGCTGCCCGCCATTGCCCGCCGGCTGGAGGAACTGCCCGCGTCCGCGCAGGCGCTGGTGCGGGTCGAAGTGCCGGCGGCATCCAACGAGATTGCACTGGAAACGGCCGCGAAGGCGTCGGTGCGCTGGCTGCATCGCAACGGCGCCGCGCCGGGCTACAGCACGCTGCTGCTTGAAGCGGCGCGCGAACTGGAATTGCCGCCGGGCGAGGGTTATGTGTGGGTCGCGGCGGAGTCGGCCACCGCGAAGGCGGTGCGCGAAATCATGGTCGCGCAGCACGGCATCGACAAGGGCCGCATTCGCGCCGCCAGTTACTGGAAGCGCGGCGCGGTCGCCGTGCACGAATCGCACGACGACTGAGCCACTTCAACTTCTGCGCGCATTGCGCGCCAGCGCGAGCAGGTTCGCGGCCCGTCCACCGGGAGCCTCCTGCCGCAGCGCCAGTCCCAACACGGCGCGCGGCCAATCCAGCGCAAACGGGCGGTAGATCACGCCGTCCGGCCGCAGGTGGCGCAGCGAGGCGGGCACGATCGCCACGCCCATCCCCGCCGCCACCAGGTTCACGGCAGACGACAACTGCGGCGCCTGCTGACCGATGCGCGGGCTCAGGCCATGCTGCCGGCACGCCGCCATGATGTCCGCGCTGAGTCCGTAGCCCGACTTGCGCGAATACAGGATGAACGTCTCCTGCTGCAGGTCAGCAGGGGCCAGGCGCTTGCGGCGCGCCAGTGCATGCCCCAGCGGCAGCGCCACCACCAGCGGTTCCTCCACCAATTGCGTAAACGTGAGTCCGCCGTCCAGCGCGAAGGGCGGACGCACAAACGCGGCGTCGATCGCGCCCTCGCGCAACTGTGCCACCAGCGTTTCGCTGTCGCCTTGCGACAGTGTCATCTCGACTTCCGGATAGCGTTCGCGGTATTGCCGGATCAGCTCGGTCACCACACCGTTGAACGACGCCGACTCGGTGAACCCCAACGTCAATTCGCCGACTTCGCCGCGTGCGGCGCGCTGGGCCGTGCGCACCGCGGCGTCCGCGCGTTGCAGGATGTCCTGTGCACACGTCAGAAACGCGCGTCCCGCGTCGTTCAGCGTCACGCCGCGTCCGGTGCGGTCAAAGAGCGGGGTTCCGACTTCGGCTTCCAACTGCCGGATCTGCTGGCTGAGCGGCGGCTGCGCCATGCCCAGCAACTCGGCCGCGCGCGTGAAGTGCTGGGCCTCGGCCGTGACGACGAAATAGCGGAGATGGCGCAATTCCATTTTGATACCTAGAAAGTACTGATTAGCAAGTTTCCATATATTGGACATTCTAATGGCGCGCGCGGATCATGCAGGCATCCCACCCATGCAGAGGAATGACCATGATTTCCGCCCCATCGCCCGGCGCACGGCTGCGCCAGCATCTTTCAGAAAACATCGTCGTGGCCCCCGGCGCCTACGACGGCCTTTCCGCCCGCCTGGTCGCCGCGGCCGGGTTTTCAGCGGTGTACGCCAGCGGGGGCGCCATCGCGCGCGCGGCCGGCTATCCGGACATCGGCCTGCTCAGCTTCACGGAAGTCATGGACCGCGTGGAAAAAATCGTCGACGCCAGCGGCCTGCCCGTAGTGGCGGACGCAGACACCGGATTTGGCGGATCGGCCAATGTAGAGCGCACGGTACGCGCGATGGAGCGCGCGGGCGTTGCCGCGTTCCACATCGAAGACCAGTCGTTTCCCAAGCGCTGCGGCCATCTGGACGACAAGAGTCTGGTGGACGCCAGCGAAATGGCGCGCAAGGTCCATATCGCACGTCAGACGCTCGCCGATGCCGACACGCTGGTCATTGCGCGCACCGACGCCATCGCGGTCGAAGGCTTTGACGCCGCCATCGCGCGTGCCGAGCTTTACCTGAAGGCCGGCGCGGACATGATCTTTGTCGAGGCGCCCGAAACGCTGGCGCAGATTCGAGCCATCGCCGATCGGCTGCCTGGCCTGAAGCTCATCAACATGTTCTACGGCGGCAAGACGCCGCTGGTGCCGCTGCCGGACCTGGCCGGGATGGGCTACCGCCTGGCGATCATTCCGTCGGACCTGCAGCGCGCGGCCATCCACGCGATGCAGGCCACGCTCCAGGCCATCCGGCAGACCGGCGACAGCAGCGCGCTGGCGGACCGGCTGACCAGCTTCAAGGAGCGCGAAGAGATCGTTCAGACCCGCCGCTACCTGGCGCTGGACACTCAGTAGGCGCGCGACGCCGCCGCGCGGTTGCAGCCTTGCGGCATGCGCAGCGGCCACAGGCGCTGGCCGGCGGCGCCGTACAGCGTGCGGATGCCGCATTGCATCTTGATGGACGCAAGCATGTGCCCGGTGTTGTCGATGATCCGCGAGTCGTCTTCCGTGGACACCACCGCGCGCTGTTTCGCGAAGCCGGACAATGCCCGGAACGCCGCGGGGATGGCGAACTGGCCTTCGCCGTTCACGTAGCCATAGCTGCGATCGGCGCTGGCGGGCGCCAGGCCTTCGCGCATCTGACCCAACGCGTCGAAAGCCGGACCCGTCAGCGCACCCTTGGCATCCACCCAGCGCACGCCGCCGCCGGATAGCTGCGTCACGGCGCGTCCGTCGGAGAACGCCGACCCCAGGCCTTCGACCGTGAGCCGGGCCTTGCCCGACAGATCGGTGTAGTCCGTCATGGTGCCGCGGTCGGCCGTGTAATGGCGGATCAGCAGGTCCGAGCGCAGCGGCCAGCTCCATTCGCCCTGGGGCAGCGTTGCCAGGATCTTGCCGTTGGCGTCCATGACGTGCGTGCCCGCCCCGTCCGCCGCCAGCGCCCGTGCAGGCGACCCATGGAACGCGGTCCCATTGCGGGCCGAAGGCGCGATCTGCCAGGCGCCCTTGCCGTTCAGATAGCCCTGGCGGTCGGCGCGCCGGATCTCCATCCAGTTGCCCAGCCGCACGTAGTCGGCGTCCTTCATGTCCAGCGCATCCGTTCCGTCCGGCGAGATGATCCAGCGGCGCTCGCTGTTGCCCGCGCTGACCGAGCCATCCCCGAAGTCGCCGACCTGCAAGCCGCGCATGAAGGCGGTCAGTGCCTGGCCGCGGGTGTTGAACACTGCGGCGGGACGGTCGTACTCGCTTTCCTGCTTGCCGGGCTGTGTCACCCGCCACAGCGTGTCGTTCACGCGATCCGCGTCGTGATGGCTGGCCGGCAGGATCCACCGTCCCTGCAGATCGATCACGCCGACACGGCCGGCGCCAAGCGATGCGACCGCTTGACCGTTCTGGAATTCGCCAATGCTGCGGAAAGCGGGCGCGGCAAGCTCCTTGCCGGCCACAAAATCGTACAAACCCCACGGCGCGCCGTCGGCCGCCGTCGTCAGGAAGCGAACCACACCCGGCGCCACGACCTGCGTGTCAAAGTTCTCGGGTAGTGCGTACGTCTTGCCCGCGCGATCGATCATCCGCACCACGCCATCGCCATACACCTGCGCATAGCCGTGGTGGAATATTCCGATGTGCTGCTGGGGCGGCAGGTCCAACGGTTTGCCGCGCGCGTCCAGCAGCACCATGCCTTCGGCGGTCTCGGCCGCGTAGCGCAACTGATCCGCCGTGAGCCCGGCGTCGATGCCGTGGTCGGCGTCGTCCAGCGGCGTCACGGCTAACCAGGACGGATCGGTTGCCGTGCTGCCATCGGCAAGCAGCAGCCCCGCTTTGACGTCTTCGCAATGGCAGTGGCTTTGACCCATCAGGCCCAGCGGACCGCCGGCCACGCTGGCCGGCAGCGGCAGCAGTTGCTGGTTCTGAAGCGCCAGCACCGTCTCCGGTTTGAGCAGCGCCTGGCCGTTCTTGTCCACCACATTGAGCAGCGTGCCTTGCACGTCGGACAGCCACAGATTGCCTGCGCGCGTTTCCATGCGCCGGGCGTCCGCCAGCCATGCGGGCGCCGTGCCGCCATGCAGCCACGCTCCGGTGGGCGTCAGCAATCCCGCCGCGCGGCTGGAGCCGTCCACAAATAGCACGAAGCCCTCGATTTCGTCGCCGGCCGACAGGCCCGCGCCCAGCGTCACCGGGGCGGGGCGCCCCGGCACCAGCGCCACGAGGTTGTCTCCCGACGGATACACGATGGTCTCGGCGTAGCGCTGCGAGGCCTGGCCTTCCTCATGCGTCAGCGTGGCGACAACAGCGCCATTGCGGTCCAGCACAGCAAAGCCCGCCCGGCGCGGCAGCGCCGCGCTGTAGAAGGCCTTGCCCACGGGATTCATGCTTTCGTACTGCTGGTCCGCGCCGATCAGCTTGCCGTCCGCCGTCACCAGCACCGAGCCGTCGGGGCCATAGCCGGTCGCCAGGTTGCCGCCATCCTGGACAAAGATGTCGTCGAGCACTGGCTCCACGACCCAGTTCCAATCCTTGTCGACCACGCCGGACTTTGATTCGCCATTGGTGGCGATGTACAGGCCCTTGTCGCCCAGCGGTCGTGTGATCACGACGCCGGTTCCGCCGTAGCGGCGTTCGCCGGTGTCCGAGCGGTATTCCTCCTTGTACTGGACGGTTGCCCGCGCGGGCACGCCGTCGTGCAGGCGCACGGCGCGCACCACTTCCTCGAATGGCTCGCCCGCAGGATTGCCCTGGCGGTCGATCAGCATCGGCTTGCCGTCCAGCGTGACTACCGCGAGCCCGACTTCCACAAAGTCCTGCACCGCGTCATAGCGGGGCGGGACGGCCATCCGGCCTTTCCGGTCGATGAATCCCCATTTGCCCTGCCACCGCACCGCGGCCAGACCGTGGCGAAAGTCGCCCACCGCCTCAAAAATCGGTTCGATCGCGACGCGTCCATTTCGGTCCAGAAAACCCCACGCGTGGCGGCGCAGGGAATTGTCGCGCGGCACGCGGTCGATGTTCTCGATGGCGGAAGGCAACAGCACCCCGGCGAGGCCGTCGTGCAGATCCCGAATGCAGCCGTTGCCGAACGGGTTGCGCGAGGAGATGTCGTCGGCGGCCGGATAGGCCTGGTAGTCGGCTTCGTCCAGGCACCAGATGTGGCCGGACTGCGCCTGCACGGACAGGGACGCGCCCAGCGCGGCCAGGGCGCAGGCGATGCGGGTGGTTCGTAGCACGCGTGACGTCATGATCATTCTGCGTTGGCGTTGGTGATAGCGGGCGGCTCGATGCCGGCGGCCTCGGGGCAGGTGAGCTTCTGGGGCGGCCAGCTCTGGCGGTCCTGCGCATCCACGATCACTGCCGTGTCGCAGAGCACGCCGAACAGCGCCGTGGTGTTGCCCTTGGTGTCGATGTACTCGACCAGCCCATTGCGGCGCACCAGCGCGCGTCCTTCGTGGAAGTCGTCGGCCCACGTGAACGCGGGCGCAACCGCATAGCGTCCCGTCAGGTCGACGTAGCCGTACAGCTTGCCCGTGCGTTCCAGACGGCGGGCCCGGGCCAGTCCGTCCTTCAAGGGGCCGAGCTGGTTGAAGTGCGCGCCCACGACGCGCTTGCCGTTGGCGTCGATGAAGCCGTACTTGTTGTCGCCATCGCTGTAGGGGACCACGCCTTCGCTTGCGTGGCGGTCATTGATAGCGTGGCGGCCCGGCAGGCGCGCGACCTCGCGGCCCTGCAGGTCCACCAGGATGCTCGATGATTCGTCATCGTCGTTGAAGACGATGCGCTGCATCGAGGCCAGCGGCGTGCCGTCGCCCAATTGTTCCAGCACGGTCTTGCCGGTCTGGTCGATCACGCGATACCCCTGACCGATGTTGGCGCGCGCCAGGCCTTCGGGCTGCGTAAAGAATGGGTTGAACTCGCCATAGCGCGCGGGCACCTTCATGTTGCCACGCGCGTCGATGGCGCCCTCGCGCTCGTCGAATTCGATGTAGAGCCAGTCGCCGTACTGCTGCTTGTTCTCCGGGCGGCCGTCCGACACGCGGATGGCGGCGCCCTGCGCGTCGAACAGGACCGCGCTCCCGTCGGCCAGTTCGCCCAGGTAACGTCCGTCCTGCAGTTTCTGCGGCTTGCCCACCACGGGATCGCTTGCCTTCCCGGTGCGCAAATTGACCACGCGGTAGGCGCTTTCGGTGTACCCGCCGCGCTTGCGTTTGGCATCGGGCGCTTCGGTCAGCATGAGGCCGTTGCCAAGGTATTCCAGGTCGTAGGCGCCGCTGTACTTCGGTGGCAGCACCCATTTGCCTTCACGGTTCACCACGCCCCATTGGTTCTTGTCCTGGACCTTGGCCCAGTCGTCCTCGAACTCCTGAATCTGCTCGTAAGCGGGCTTGAGCGCGGGGGCGCCCTTGCGTATGTTCCAGATGCCCGAGCGGCGCTGGCGGTTCTCGTTCATCGCGCGGTAGTACAGCAGGTCGCCGTCGATGCGCGATGCGTCTTCCAGCACCTCGGCGGGAATGTGGACCGCCTGGCCGCGGGTATCGATCAGCAGCGCGTCTCCGCGCAGCATGTCCTTCGTGCGGGCCCACGTGTAGGGACCCTTGAAGGGGCGCATCTCGGTGTATTCCGGTTCGATGGCCCACGTGCCGTCCGCGCCGATCGCGCCGGCTTGATGCTTCTTCGACCGCGCCACGATGGGCAGCGTGACGTCGTAGGTGTCGATGTTTTCCCAATCCGGATTCGTGACGATCTGACCCGCCGCGGTCAGGATGCCCAGCGGCTGTTCGTAGTCACGGGGGCGCAAGAGCGCCAACGGCGCGTCCGCGTCGCCGGCGGACGCGCGTGCGTAGTGGAACTCGCTGATGTCATAGGCGCGCAGGCGCACGAGCGTCGCCTCATCGAGGATACCCAGGCCGTCGCGGCCGTAGATCTGGAGCAGGGCGCCGTCGTCGGCCGCTGCGCTGACCGCGCCTTGCACCGCGTCGGCGGCGGCCGTGG
>DALZRX010000152.1:7630-8674 GCA_032015805.1 Achromobacter sp. | reverse complement strand
GCTGCGCCGGCGGTGCGGCCGGGCACGCCGGTCGAACCCGGCGCCCCGCTGGCCGGCACCGTCGACGCCCAGGCCGTGCTCGCCAACATTACCCAGTCGGCCTTCACCGTGATCGACGCACGCGCCGCCAACCGCTACCGTGGCGAAGTCGAACCGATGGACCCGGTGGCTGGCCACATCCCGGGCGCCTTGAACCGGCCAAACGGCGAAAATCTGCAGCCTGACGGTCGCTTCAAGACGGCAGAGCAGCTGCGCTCGGAATTCAGCAGCCTGCTGGCGGGACACGATCCGGCGTCCATCGTCCACCAGTGCGGGTCGGGCATCACGGCCTGCCATAACCTGCTGTCCATGGAAATTGCCGGCCTGACGGGCTCACGCCTCTACCCGGGATCCTGGAGCGAATGGTGCAGCGACCCCGCCCGGCCCGTGGCCAAGGGCGAATGATCGAAAAAAAGCCAGGGCATCGCGCCCTGGCTTTTTTCATGGACGTCGAGCGGCCGTTACCAGACGGTGGCCAGCTTGACCCGCCCGGACACGCTTTCGGCGATCTCGAGGAAATGATCGAGCGGCGGCGTCGCCAGTCCGGGCACCTTGGCCATGTCGTCCCAGCGGCGCAGACGTATCGCGTCCGGCGCGCCCGGCATGCTGGCAAAGTCGACCGCCTGGCCCGCGTCAAAGCTGCCGCCCTGCAGCGCCAGGCTGCGGCGGGAATCTTCCGATAGCCGTGCTTCGTATTGGGGTTCCACGTAGCAGAGATAGCGCTTGGCCTCCACGTGCAGCCGAATGGGATCCAGCACGGCGGCACTGAACAGGCCACGCAGGAAGGGCAGCACGAAGTACTGGTGCTTGTCGTCGAAGCCGCGCAGCGTCGGCGTGCCGGGACGGTCGGCGATCAGATGGCCCAGGTCATGCAACAGGCTTGCCGTGATGAGATGGGCATTGGCGCCGTGGTGCTCGGCCAGTGCCGCCGTCTGCAACGCATGCCGCAGATGGCTGACGGATTCGCCATGATAGGAACGGTGCCCGCGTTCCAGGAAAAGCTGT
>DALZRX010000152.1:6614-7620 GCA_032015805.1 Achromobacter sp. | reverse complement strand
GTCAAGGCCATGGTTGTCTCCTGAGTGGCCGCAAGGGGAAGAGGCGGGCAGTGACCGCGAAAGGTCAGCCGGCTGCCGGCGCCATCTCCAGAAAGCGCGCGATGAGTTGCACCGGTTGGCGCTCGCGCAGGCAGTACAGGTACTCATTCATCACGATGCCGGCGTCCTGGATGTCCAGGGCGGCCAGATCGGGATGGGACGGAATTTCACGCGAGGGGATCAGGCTGATGCCCAGCTCGCACAGAATGGCTTGCCGGATCGATTCGCGGCTGCCGATCTCCAGCGTGCGGCGCACGGTGACGCCGGCGGCCTGCAGCGCTTCCTCGGTAAGCTGGCGCGTCATGGAGCCGGGCTCGCGCAGCAGCAGCGCATGCTCGGCCAGATCCGCCAGCCGCACCTGGCCGCGCCGGGCCAGCGGATGGTCACGATGCGCCACCACGCGAATCGGATCCGCCGCGATCTTGCGCCGGTACAGGTGCTTGTCATCCATCAGAAAGGAGGACGTGGCAATCTCGATGCGGTAATCCTGCAGCGCCCGCAGCATCGACTGCGAATTGCCGATCGTGACGGTCAGGTCGATGCCCGGATAGCGCTGGTTGTAACGCCGCACCGTGTCCATGATGTAGTAGGGGCCGGTCGCGCCGATGCGCAGGTTGCCCTCGCGCAGGTCGCTGGCGTCGCGCAGCCGGAAGTCGATCTCGGTTTCTTGCTGCACCAGCTTTTCCACCATCGGCATCAGGTTCTGCCCGGCGTCCGACAGGCGCATGCCCCGTCCCTGCCGGTGGAACAGTTCGATGCCGTAGCGGGATTCAAGCTGGCGCAACTGTCCCGTCACCGTGGGCTGGCTCACGCCCAGTTGGGCGGCGGCCTTGGTGACGGTGCCGCAACGGGCGACGGCATAAAAGGATTTAAGTTCGGCGACAAGCACGGTCGGGGCGATGGTTGGACGCAATGCGCAAGACCGCCAGTACACCAAAATAATTTGATGTTTTTATTACTGCATTTG
>DALZRX010000152.1:0-6604 GCA_032015805.1 Achromobacter sp. | reverse complement strand
GCCACACGGCCCTGGCCGATGTGTCGCTGGATATCCGCGCCGGAGAACTGGTGTGCCTGTTGGGGCCTTCGGGTTGCGGCAAGACGACGCTGCTGCGCGCGATCGCCGGGCTGGAGCGGCAGGACAGCGGCACCATCGTGCTGTCGGGCCGCGACATCTCCCGCGCCGAGCCGCAGGCGCGCGACTACGGCATCCTGTTCCAGTCCTACGCACTGTTTCCCAACCTGACCGTGGCCCAGAACGTGGCCTACGGCCTGAGCGGCAAGCGCGCCCATCGCAGCCACGTCGCCAGCCGCGTCGAGGAAATGCTGACGCTGGTCGGCCTGGCCGGCGCGGCGGACAAGTATCCGGGCCAGATATCCGGCGGCCAGCAGCAGCGCGTGGCGCTGGCGCGCGCGCTGGCGCCGTCGCCGTCCCTGCTGTTGCTGGACGAACCCATGTCGGCGCTGGATGCACGGGTGCGGGAACACCTGCGCATTGAATTGCGCGCGCTGCAAAAGCGCTTGTCCATCACCACGCTCATGGTGACGCACGACCAGGAAGAGGCCATGGTGATGGCCGACCGCATCGCGGTAATGAATGGCGGCGTCATCGAACAGTACGGCACGCCGCGCGAACTCTACCGCCAGCCGGGATCGGCCTTCATCGCCGATTTCGTGGGCGAAGCCAACTGGCTGCCGTTCGAGCGCATCGATGCTCATCGCGCCCGGGTGGGACGCCAGGAGCTGGCAGTCGACGCGGCCCTGGACGCCGGGTCGGGCAAGCTTTTCGTGCGGCCCGAGGCAGTGCGGGTCAGCATGGCCAAGCCGGAAGAGCCGAATGCCATGCTGGCCGACGTGCTGGACGGCGTGTTCCTGGGCCGCAGCTACCGTCTCGCCCTGCGTCTGGAAGGCGTGCCCGGCGCGACCGTGCACTCCATCGTGTCCCCCGAAACCGGAGACGCCCTCCTGGGCCCTCACGCCGCCAGCCGCTGCTGGGTGGAGCTGCCGCGCCATGCGATACGCGCCTACGCTTGATCCAGCCATGAACGATTCCACCGCCCTGGGGCAGCCGGCCCCGGTTTCCGCGACCGCCGCGCCCACCCCGTTTTCATCCGCACCGCTTCCCGCACTGGGTCGCCGCCCGCTTCCGGCCTGGATCGGCGCGCTGGGCCTGGCGCTGGGGCAGGGTGGTCTCGCGCTCGGCCTCCTGGTATTCCTGGCGTTGCCGCTGGCGGCGATCCTGGTCAAATCCGTGACGGATGCCGACGGCGACTGGGCTGGCGTGTCGATCATCGCTGGCATCATCGGCGCAGACGGCTTCCTGGACATGGTTGGCCGCAGCCTCGCCGTCGGCGTCGTGACCACCCTGCTGGTCGTGCCGTGCGCCTATGGCTTTGCCTATGGCCTCACCCGCACCCGCCTTCCCGGCAAGGGCATCCTGCGCACGATCGCGCTGTTTCCGCTGCTCGCGCCTTCGCTGCTGCCAGGCATCGCGCTGGTCTACCTGCTGGGCAACCAGGGCCTGCTCAAGGCCTTGACCGGCGGCGCCACCATCTACGGATTCTGGGGCATCGTCGTGGGGGAAGCGTTCTACACCTTTCCGCATGCGCTCATGATCCTGTTGACTGGCCTGGCGCTGGCCGACGGCCGCCTCTATGACGCGGCGCGCGCCATGGGCGCGGGGTCCTGGCGCACATTCATGACGGTCACGTTGCCCGGCACGCGCTATGCGGTGTTCTCGGCCTGCTGCGTCGTGTTCACGCTGACCGTTACCGACTTCGGCGTGCCCAAGGTGGTGGGCGGCGACTACAACGTGCTGGCCATGGAGGCCTACAAGGCGGTGGTGGGGCAGCAGAATTTCCCGAAGGGCGCGGCGATCGGCATCCTGTTGCTGCTGCCTGCGCTGCTGACCTTCGTGCTGGACCGGCGCCTGCGGGCCCGCCAGGGCGCCCAGATGAGCGGCCGCGCTCAGCCTTACGCGGCCGGCGTGAATGGCCGCCGCGACATGGTGTTCCTGGTTCTGGCCGGCGTGATGGCGGCCTTCCTGCTGCTCATCATCGGTGTGGCGGTCTGGGCGTCGTTCGTGAAGATGTGGCCGTACAACCTGTCGATGTCGCTGCGCTCGTACGACTTCGACAACATGGACGGCGGCGGCTGGCTTGCCTGGCGCAATAGCCTGCAGCTGGCGTTCTGCACCGCGCTCGTGGGCACCCTCGTGGTCTTCGTCGGCGCGTGGATGATGGAGAAGGTGCCCGCCCGCGGCACGATGGCGCGCGGCTTGCGCGGCATGGCGGGCATGCTGGCGCTGATGCCGATGGCCGTGCCCGGACTGGTGCTGGGCCTGGGCTACATCTTTTTCTTCAACAGCCTGTCGAACCCGCTGAACGTGCTGTACGGCACGATGCCGCTGCTCGTGCTGTGCACGGTCGTGCACTTCTATACCAGCGCGCACCTGACGGCAGCCACTGCCCTGAATGCGCTGGACCCGGAATTCGAAGCCGCCTCCGCTTCGTTGAAGGTGCCGCGCCTGACGACCTTCCTTCGCGTGACGCTGCCGATGTGCCTGCCTGCGGCGCTCGACGTGGCCCGCTACCTTTTCGTCTCCGCGATGACGACCGTCTCGGCGGTGGTGTTCCTGTATAGCCCCTCCACGGTGCTGGCCGCCGTTGCCGTGCTTAACATGGACGACGCCGGCTTCATCGGTCCGGCCGCCGCCATGTGCACGGTCATCATGGCCAGCTCCGCTGTCGCCGCGCTGGTCCTGCACCTGGCGAGCCGCGCCCTGGTGGCGCGCACCCAGGCCTGGCGGCGCCCGGCGTCCCGTTGACCGACCATTTATCCAGGATGACTTTCATGACTGTTCAACCTTTGCCCGTCCGCCTCGAGGCGGTGATCTTCGACTGGGCCGGCACGCTGGTCGACTTCGGTTCCTTCGCCCCCACCAAGGTGTTCGTGGATGCGTTCTCGCAGTTCGGCATGGACGTGTCGCTGAAGCAAGCCCGCGGCCCGATGGGCATGGGCAAGTGGGACCACATCCGCACGTTGTGCGACCAGCCCGCCATTGCCGCCCAATACCAGGCGCGGTTCGGCCGCCTGCCCAGCGATGACGACGTCACCGCCATCTACGAGCGCTTCTTGCCGATGCAGTTGGAAAAGGTTGCCCAGTATTCGGCCGCCATCCCTGGCGCCGCCGAGGTGTTGCGAACGTTGCGCCAGCGTGGCCTGAAGATCGGATCGTGCTCCGGCTATCCCGCCAGCGTGATGAGCCGTGTGGTCGAGCGCGCCGCCGCCGAGGAACTGACGCCCGATTGCATCGTCGCCAGCGATGAGGTGCCCCGCTCGCGTCCCGCACCCGCCATGGCCTTGAAGAATGTGGTGGAGCTGGGTCTGTCGGATGTGGCCGCCTGCATCAAGGTCGACGACACCGCGCCGGGCATTGAAGAGGGCCGCCGCGCCGGCATGTGGACCGTGGGCCTGCTGCTGTCGGGCAACGCCGCGGGCCTGACGCTGGAAGATTACCTCGGCCTGACCGAACCCGCCCGCGACGCGGCACGCACCGCCGCCCGCGAGGAGCTGGCTTGCCCCGGCCCGCATTACCTGATCGACACGGTGGCTGACCTGCCGGCCGTGGTCGACGATATCGAAGCCCGTCTGGCGCGAGGCGAACGCCCCTGACCTAGACGCCTGCCGCCCGGCGCGCCGGGCCATCCCTTGATTCACCCCGATCCGCAGCCGGCAGCCGCCGGCCGTGGGGACCTCGTTCATCCTGTTTTTCGCTCACGCACGGAGTTGTTCATGAATCGCTACAAGCTGCTTGCACTGGCTGCCGCCCTGACGGGCCTGATGGGCGCCGCCTCGGCCGAGACCACCCTGACCGTCTACACCGCCCTGGAAGCCGACCAGATCAAGGCCTACCAGGCCGCGTTCGAGAAGGCCAATCCCGACATCAAGATCCAGTGGGTGCGCGACTCCACCGGCATCATCGCCGCCAAGCTGCTGGCCGAGAAGAACAATCCCAAGGCCGATGTGGTCTGGGGCCTGGCCGGCACCGCGCTGGGCCTGATGGACAAGGAAGGCATGCTGCAGCCTTACGCGCCGAAGGGGCTGGACCAGATCGCCGCCAACATGCGCGACACCAACGCCGAGCCCTCGTGGGTCGGCATGGACGGCTACGCCGCCGCCATCTGCTTCAACACGATCGAAGCCGAAAAGCAGAAGCTGCCCAAGCCCACGTCGTGGCAGGACCTGACCAAGCCGGTGTATGCGGGCAAGATCGTCATGCCGAACCCGGCATCGTCCGGCACGGGCTTCCTGGACGTCAGCGCTTGGCTGCAGATCTTCGGTGAAGAAAAGGGCTGGGCCTACATGGACGCCCTGCACAAGAACATCGGCTCGTACACGCACTCGGGCTCCAAGCCTTGCAACATGGCCGCCGCGGGCGAGTTCCCGATCGGCATCTCGTTCGACTACCGCGCGGCCAAGCTGAAGGCCGATGGCGCACCGGTCGAGGCTGTCTTCCCCTCGGAAGGCCTGGGCTGGGAAGTGGAAGCGACCGCCATCATGAAGGGCACCAAGAACTTGGAAGCCGCCCGCAAGCTGGCCGATTTCTCGGCAAGCCGCGAAGCCAACGAACTGTACAAGGCCAACTTCGCCGTGCTGGCGATCCCGTCGATCGCGACCGCCAACCCGAACCTGCCGGCCGACCTGACCTCGCGCATGATCAAGAACGACTTCACGTGGGCCGCCACGAATCGTGACCGCATCATCGCCGAGTGGACCAAGCGCTACGACGGCAAGTCCGAGCCCAAGAAGAAGTAATGCCGTGACCCTCGCGGCGGCCGGGCGCCGCCGCGCATCGGGAAGCCCGCAGGCTTGCCCGCCATCCTTTTTGCTCTGTTCTGAAAATGAAGACTTACGACGTAATCGTGGTGGGCGCCGGCATGCTCGGCATCGCGCATGCCTGGGCGGCCGCCAAGCGCGGCCTTTCCGTGGCCGTCATCGAGCGCAGCCGCCAGGCGCACGGCGCCACGATCCGCAACTTCGGCCAGGTCATCGTGACGGGCCAGGCGCCGGGCACGATGCTCTCGCACGCGCAACAGTCCCGTGAACTGTGGCTCGACCTTGCGGACAAGGCGGGCTTTCATGTGCGCGCCAACGGCGCGCTGGTGCTGGCCCGCAATGTCGACGAGGCCGACGTGCTGCAGGAATTCGCGGACACGCGGCTGCGGCAGGAAGGGTATCGCGCGGAGCTGCTGTCTGCCCGTGAGGTGGCGGGCCTGTACGGCGGCCAGCTTGCGCACCACTGCCTCGCGCTGCGCGGCAAAGACGACCTGCAGATCTATTCGCGCGAGGCGCTGCCCGCCATCACGCATTACCTGCAATCGGCGCTGAATGTCGCGTTCATCACCGGGACGCTGGCGCGCGCCGTCGAGAATGGCGAGGTCAGCACCACGGCGGGCGACTTCAAAGCCTCGCATGTGTTCGTTTGTCCGGGCCACGATTACCTGACCTTGCTGCCCGAGCGCTTCGCGCCGCTGAACCTGGAGGTCACCCGTCTGCAGATGCTGCGGGCGGCTTTCGACACCCATCCCATTGCGCTGGACCGGCCACTGCTGACCGGCCTGTCGTGCGTGCATTACGGCGCGTTTTCCGACCTGCCGACGGCGCAGGCGCTGCGCGATGTAATCCAGTCGCGCACGCCCATGCTGCTTGAAAACGGCATCCATCTGCTGATCAGCCCCACGCCCTACGGCGAACTGATCATCGGCGATTCGCACCGCTATGGGCAGGACGCGCTGCCGTTCAACGACGAGGCCGTGGACAACGCGATGCTGGATCTGGCCTCGCAGGCGCTTGGCGCGCGGCTGCGCGTGCTTGAACGGTGGCAGGGCGTCTATGGCGCGCACGGGCCCGCGCCGTTCTCGGTCATGCCGGTCGATCCGGCGACCACGGTGGCGGTGATGCATTCCGGCGTCGGCATGACGGTGGGACTGGCGATCGGCGAACGGACGGTAGCCGGCGTGCTCGGGCGCTGAAGACGGCGCGGCGTGCAGACGAAAAAAGGGCCTCGCGAATCCGTTCTGGTTTCGCGAGGCCCTTTGTCTTGCATGCCGGGGCAGGGGAGCTACACCTCTTGCATGATGCGGCGGTACCACTCGTGGAAGTGCTGCATGCCGTCTTCCATGGGCGACTGGTAGGGACCGGTCTCGTTCACGCCGCGCAGCATCAGCGCCTTGCGGCCGGCGTCCATGCGTTCGGCGATCTCGTCGTCCTCGATGGCCGTTTCCATGTAGGCCGCACGCTGCGCCTCGACGAATTCGCGCTCGAAGGCGGCGATTTCCTCGGGGTAGTAGAACTCGACGACGTTGATCGTTTCCTGCGGGCTCTTCGGGTACAGCGTGGACAGCACCAGCACGTGCGGATAGAGCTCGATCATGTGGGTCGGGAAGTACGTGACCCACACCGCGCCAAAGTCGGGGGCGTCGCCCTCGCGGAACGACAACAGGCGGTCGTGCCACTGCTTGTAGACGTCCGATCCCGGCTGCGCCAGCGCATTGTGCACGCCCACTTTCTGCAGGCTGTACCAGTCGTTGAACTCCCAGGTCAGGTCGTCGCAGGTGACG
>DALZRX010000151.1:0-8698 GCA_032015805.1 Achromobacter sp. | reverse complement strand
GCCTGGGCGGCGGCCTGCTCGCGCTGTCGACCGGCGCGCACATCAACCTGGGCACCGATCTGCTGCTGCCGGTGTTCGCCGCCGCCATCCTGGGCGGACTGGGCAACCCGCTGGGCGCGGTGGCCGGCGCATTCCTCATCGCCTTCACCGAGACGCTTGTGACCAACCTGAACTTTGGCTGGCTGTATGCCAAGCCGGTGGCGTTCCTGCCCGTCGCCTACATCAGCGCCGCATCGTTCCTGATCCTGCTGCTGGCGCTGCTGTTCAAGCCCTACGGGCTGTTCGATCGCGAGGTGCGCCGTGTTTGATTTCCTCGTCTCGTCATTGACCTTCGGCGCCATCTTCGCGCTGATGGCTTTGGGCCTGAATCTGCAGGCAGGCCTGGCGGGCCTGCTGAACTTCGGCCATATCGCCTTTGCCGGGATTGGCGCCTACGGCACCGGCATCGCCGTGCATGCCGGCTGGCATCCGGCGCTGGGCGCGGCCGCCGGCGTCGGTGTCGCCATGGCGCTGGGCTGGTGCATCGCGCGGCTGGGCCGGCAGCTCGCCGCGGACTACTGGGGCATCGCCACGCTGGCCATCGCGGAAATCATCCGCACGGTCGCCACCAATGAACTGTGGCTCACCAACGGCGCGCAAGGCATCAGTGGCATTCCCGCGCTGTTCTCCGGCATGCCCGGCAACAGCGGCGCCCTGGCTTTCCTGGCCCTGGTGGTGGCACTGGCGGCGGCGGCTGCCGTGCTGCTGCGCCGGCTGGCGTACAGCCGGTTCGGCCGCGCGCTGCGTGTCATGCGCGAGGAACCGAAGCTGGCCGCGTGCATGGGCTACGACCTGATGTTGCTCAAGTCGCGCGCCGTGATGGCCGGCGCGGCGGTGACAGCGGTCGCCGGCTCGCTTTACGCGCATTACATGAGCTTTGTCGGCCCGGACTACCTGCTGGCGTCGGAAACGTTCCTGTTGTGGACCATGTTGATGATCGGCGGCATCGGCAACTTTTCGGGCGTGGTGCTGGGGGTGGTGCTGGTGCAGACCGCCTATACGCTGGTTCCGTTCGCGAAGGACGCCTTCGGCTTTGGCTCGGACATCGCCGGCGCGCTTCGCCTGGGCCTGATCGGATGCATCCTCCTGGGATGCCTGTTGTGGCGCAGCGAAGGGCTGCTGCCTGAAAAGATGAGGAAGATGCCATGACGGCCAACCATGCATTGCAGGTCGACTCGGTGGCCAAGGCCTTTGGCGGCAACCGCGTTCTGGAGAAGGTGGGCTTCAACGTCCGTCCCGGCGAAATCGTGGGCCTGTTGGGACCTAACGGCTCCGGCAAGAGCACCCTGCTGAACACCATCACGGGCTTCGAGGCCATTGACGCCGGAAGCGTCACCTTCGAAGGCCGGCGCATCGACACACTGAGCGCGCACCGAATCGTGAAGGCGGGCATCGCACGAACGTTCCAGCTACCGTCCATGCCGGCCAAGATGTCCGTGGCCGAGGTTGCGATGGCGGCTTCGACCGAGCATCACGGCGTGTGGGAAAGCCTGCTCGGCCTGCGCGGCGCACGCGAGGCCGAAGCCCGCGCCCGCGAAAAGGCCAATGCGCTGCTTTACCAGTTGCTGCTGTCGCCCGTGCGCGATCAGCCGGCAGCCGCGATTTCCGGCGGACAGAAAAAGCTGCTGGGCATCGTCTGCGCGCTGATGGCGCATCCGCGCATGCTGATGCTCGATGAGCCCACGGCCGGCGTGCATCCCAACCTGCGCAGCGACATCGTCGGCGCCCTGCAGCGCCTGAACGCGGCAGGCATGACCATCGTCATCGTCGAGCACGACATGCATTTCATTCGGGAAGTCTGCCACCGCTGCATCGTGCTGGACCGCGGGCATATCGTGGCCGATTGCCGGCCTGATGAGCTGGCGTCCAACGAACGCGTCCTGGAAGCCTATCTGGGCGGCGCCGCCCCCAAGCCGGCGGCGGGCGCCACGGCCCGCCCCGCCCTGCGCATGGGAGTCGCGTGATGAGCAAGAAACTGATCGAAGTCCGGGACGTCGTCGCCGGCTACACCCGCGACGTGGACATCCTGCGCGGCATCTCGCTATACGCGGACCAGGGCGAAATCGTCACCCTGTTGGGCCCGAACGGCTGCGGCAAGTCGACGCTGCTCAAGACCATCGCCGGCTACCTCAAGCCGCGCGAGGGGCGCGTCATGCTGGGCGACACGGACATCTCGCGGTTCCCGGTTCACGAGAAGATCCTGCGCCATGGCCTGGGTTTCGTGCCGCAAACCGAAAACGTCTTCACCGCGCTGTCCGTGCGCGAGAATCTTCAGGTGGGGGGCAACGCACTGGACAAGGGCGTCTGCGAGGCTCGGATCCGCACCTTGTGCGAACACTATCCGGTGCTGGGCCGCAAGCTCCAGGCGCCGGCCGCATCGCTTTCCGGCGGCGAACGCCAGATCCTCGCGCTGGCGCGCGCCCTCATGCCCGCGCCCGGCCTGCTGCTGCTCGACGAACCCTCCGCCGGCCTCTCGCCAAAGACGCTGGGCGAAGTGTTCGAAGCCATCCAGCGCATTCGCGCCAAGGAGAACGTCACCATTCTGATGGTTGAGCAGAACGCCATGGAGGCGCTGCGGATCTCGGACCGCGCCTACGTGCTGTCGATGGGAACCGTCGCGATCACTGGCGACGCGCAGGCGCTGATGAACGACGAACAGGTGCGGGAGCTGTACCTGGGCGGGCGCGCCGCATAGGGCCGGCCCGGGTCTGGCTGAAGCCCGTGCCGGGGCCTTCAGCCTTCCTGGCGCATGCGGTGCATGGCGACCAGGTTCTTCTTGGTTTCGATGATGTGCGCCTCCACCAGACGCGCGGCCAGCGCGCCGTCCTGCTCCTTACAGGCCTCCAGAATTCGGTAGTGATCCGACTGGGGGCCGTCCTTGCCCGTCGCCATCGACATCATCTCGTGGGTGTAACGGTCGGTGTTCAGGCCGTATTCCTCGATCAGCCTGCGCAGCCGCGTGTTGTTCGACGGTGCGCACAACGCCAGGTGAAAGCGGCGATTCAGCTCGGCCCAGCGCGGCACCGAATCCGCTTCGTCGTACTCGCGCAGGATGGATTCCAGCGCGTCCAGGTCGGCGCGTCCCATGTTGGGCACGGCCGTGCGCACCGCAAAGCTTTCCAGCGCGATGCGGATGTCCAGCAGCTCGCAGATCTGGTCCACGTCCATGCGGATGACAACGGCGCCGCGATTCAGGTGATAGGCCACCAGCCCTTCGGTTTCAAGCTGGCGCAGCGCCTCGCGCACCGGAATGCGGCTGGCCTGAAAGCGGGTCGCCAGCGCGTCCTGCTTGAGCGGCGTGCCGGCCGGCAGCGACCCGGTCAGGATTTCGTAGCGGAGCTGATCGCGAATCCGGTGCGGCAGGGCCTGCGCTTTGCTGGACGAGGCCTTCGTTTTGGTGATGCTCATGACTATCGGATATCTCTGGGGCGAAGGACGGCGGCCTGCGGCAAGGATCGAATCGGGCGGTTCCGGCGGGCTCTCATCGTAGCCGAATGGCCTCGCGCGGGAAACCGCGGCTGCGCGGCCCCCGCCTGCCGAGAGCGGCGCGCGTCGGGACCGCAGCAGGCGCCGCAGCGCCCTGCGCTGTACTGCCTTTTTTGTAACTTCGCCAGCGCCACACAAATTCCGGCACAGCAGTTTTTCCTATGAACGAGCGCGGATCCGCCCCCGCCGTCGCCCAACTGATCCGCTTTTTCTGGCCGCCTCTGAATCTGTACTGATCATCCCGGAAAGCCTAACTTGGCGGGGCAGTTCAAACACTTCGTCCGCGCGCCGCCGCCCCGTGGCGGCCAGCCCGCGCCGACGCCGAAAGTCAGGAATACCGCCATGGACAGCGACGCGCTATTGCTCGCCCGAATACAGTTCGGCTTCACCATCTCGTTTCACATCGTCTTTCCCGCCATCACCATCGGACTGGCCAGCTACCTGGCCGTGCTCGAGGGCTTCTGGCTGCGCACCGGCAAGACGGTCTACCGCGATCTCTATCACTTCTGGACCAAGATCTTCGCCGTCAATTTCGGCATGGGCGTCGTGTCGGGCCTGGTCATGGCCTATCAGTTCGGCACGAACTGGAGTTTCTTCTCGGACTTCGCGGGCAGCGTCACGGGACCGTTGCTGGCCTATGAGGTGCTGACGGCCTTCTTCCTGGAAGCCGGCTTTCTGGGCGTGATGTTGTTCGGCTGGTCGCGCGTGGGGCCCGGGCTGCACTTTTTCTCAACCATCATGGTGGCGTTGGGCACGCTGGTGTCGGCGACCTGGATTCTCGCGTCCAACAGCTGGATGCAGACGCCCGCGGGCTACGAGATCCTGGACGGACGTGTCGTGCCGACCGACTGGCTCGCGGTGATCTTCAACCCGTCCTTTCCCTATCGCCTGGCCCACATGGGCATCGCCGCGTTCCTGGCGACCGCGCTGATGGTCGGCGCGTCCGGCGCGTGGCACCTGTTGCGCGGGGACCGCAGTCCCGCAGTGAAGAAGATGTTTGCAATGGCGATGGGCATGCTGCTGCTGGTGGCGCCGCTGCAGGCCGTGGTGGGCGACTTCCACGGCCTGAACACGCTCAAGCATCAGCCCGCCAAGATCGCCGCCATCGAGGGGCACTGGGAGAACGAGCCCGGCGGGGGAGTGCCGCTGACGCTGTTCGGCATTCCGGACATGGCGCGCGAGGAAACACGCTACGCGGTCAACATCCCGCGGCTGGGCAGCCTGATCCTCACGCACAGTTGGGACGGCCAGTTCCCCGGCCTGAAGTCCTATCCGCCCGAGGACCGCCCCAATTCCACGGTCGTCTTCTGGTCGTTCCGCATCATGGTGGGACTGGGCCTGCTGATGATTGCCCTTGCCGTCTGGGCGCTGTGGGCACGCTGGCGCCGCCGCCTGTACGAGTCGCGTTGGCTGCACCGCGCTGCGTTGTGGATGGGGCCGTCGGGGCTGGTCGCGATGCTGGCCGGTTGGTACGTCACCGAGATCGGCCGGCAGCCGTGGATCGTGTACGGCGTCATGCGTACGGCGGACGCCGCCACGCCGCACGGCCTGGGCGAGCTGACGTTGACGCTGGTGCTCTTTGTCGCCGTGTACCTGCTGGTGTTCGGCGCGGGCATCTCCTACATGCTGCGCCTCATCCGCATGGGCCCCACCCCCGCTCCCGGCCACGCGCCGCTGTCCGGCGGACCGGGAGAGCCCCGTTCACCGGCGCGGCCGCTGTCCGCCGCATCGACCCTGGCGGGCGCCGAGCCCGCGCAATCCCAGCATTCCGGAGTCTGACGCCATGGGTGTGGATCTTGCATTGATATGGGCCATCGTCATCCTGTTCGGCGTGATGATGTACGTCGTCATGGACGGCTTTGACCTCGGCATCGGCATCCTCTTTCCGCTGGTGGCCGATCGCGAGGAACGCGACGTGATGGTCAACACCGTCGCACCGGTCTGGGACGGCAACGAAACCTGGCTGGTGCTCGGCGGCGCCGGCCTGCTGGCGGCGTTTCCGCTGGCGTACTCGGTCATCCTGAGCGCGTTGCACCTGCCGCTGGTGTTCATGCTGCTGGGCCTGATCTTTCGCGGTGTAGCCTTTGAATTCCGCTTCAAGGCCGACGAGCACCACCGGCCGCTGTGGGACAAAGCCTTCGTCTTCGGTTCCGTGTGCGCCACGTTCTTCCAAGGCGTCACGCTGGGCGCCTACATCGAGGGCATTCCGGTGGTGGACCGCGCCTACAGCGGCGGCCCGTGGGACTGGATCAGTCCGTTCTCGATGTTCACCGGCGTGGGGCTGGTGGCGGCCTACGCACTGCTGGGCTGCACCTGGCTCATCATGAAGACCGAAGGCCGGTTGCATGGCCACATGTGCCGTCTGGCACGGCCGCTGACGCTGGCGCTGCTGGCGGTGATCGCCGTGCTCAGCGCGTGGACGCCGCTGGCGCAGCCCATCATCGCGCAGCGCTGGTTCAGCCTGCCCAACATGTTCTGGTTCTTCCCGGTGCCCTTGCTGGTCGCCGCGGCGGGCTTCGAACTGATCCGGCGCGTCAACCGCACCCCGGCCGCCGGCCCCTTCGTGCTGTCCCTGGCGCTCATATTCTTGGGCTATAGCGGCCTGGGCATCAGCATATGGCCCGCCATCATCCCGCCGGGCGTGTCCATCTGGGCCGCTTCCGCGCCGCCGCAAAGCCAGGGGTTCGCCTTGGTCGGCGCCCTGGCAATCATTCCGATTATCCTCATGTACACCGCCTGGTCGTATTACGTTTTCCGCGGCAAGGTGCGCACGGGCGAGGAGTTTCACTGATGAACAAGTTCCAACCGTCGTCGTGGCGCGCGCGCCTGCTTTGGCTGGCGATGATCTGGGCGTGCAGCGTCGCGGCGCTGGGCGCGGCGGCCGGCGTGCTGCGCTTCATCATGCGATCCATCGGCATGTCGGCCTGAACCCGCATCACGCACTCGGACGCCCCCATGAAGCGCTACGAACGCCTGACCGAAGAAATCACAGCCTCGATCCTGTCCGGCCTGCTGCAGGTGGGCGACCGCCTGCCGTCGGTACGCCAGACCAGCGCCAGCCGCGGCGTCAGCCCGTCCACCGTGTTCAAGGCTTACTACCTGCTGGAAGCGCGCGGTCTCATCCGGGCGCGCGACCGGTCCGGCTACTACGTGCAGCGCGCCCCGCGCGCGGCGCTGCCCGAACTGGACGGCATGTCCAGCGCCAGTACGGGCAGACATCCGGTGGACGTCAGCGACAACGTCCTGCGCGTACTCAACGCCACGCTGCGGCGGGACATGCTGCCCTTCGGCTCGGCATTTCCCAGCCCGTCATTGCTGCCTTACGGCCGGCTCGCCCGGTTCATGGCGGCGACCGTGCAGAAGCTCGATCCCTGGGGCTCCATCGATGACCTGAGCCCGGGCGACGCGGCGTTGCGCCGCGCCATCGCCCTGCGCTATCTGGCCGATGGCCTGACCGTGCCCGTGGACGAAATCGTCGTCACGAATGGCGCGCTCGACGCGCTGAACCTGAGCCTGGCAGCCGTGACCCGCCCCGGCGATGCGGTGATCGTGGAATCCCCCACCTTCTATGCCGCGCTGCAGTCGCTGGAACGCAACGGCCTGCACGCCATCGAGGTGGCGACGCACCCGCGCGTGGGCATCGACCTGGAGGCGCTCGAAGACGCCATCCTGCGCCACCGCCCGCGCGCCTGCTGGCTGATGACCACGTTCCAGAATCCGCTCGGCAGCCTCATGCCCGACGAGAAGAAGGAAGCGCTGGTTGAATTGCTGACGCGCCATGACGTGGCGCTGATCGAGGACGACGTGTACGGTGAACTCTATTTCGGCGAGACGCGGCCCCGGCCGGCGAAGGCGTTCGACACCGAAGGCATCGTGATGCACTGCTCGTCGTTTTCGAAGACGCTGGCCCCGGGTTACCGCGTCGGCTGGGTGGCGGGCGGGCGCCACACGCGCCAGATCATGCGCAACAAGCTGA
The DNA here is from genome assembly GCA_032015805.1 of Achromobacter sp. Taxonomy (GTDB): domain Bacteria; phylum Pseudomonadota; class Gammaproteobacteria; order Burkholderiales; family Burkholderiaceae_B; genus Achromobacter. The sequence continues at coordinate 1,197 of DALZRX010000151.1, read as the reverse complement.
CCACCAGCCTCGCCACACCCGCCCCCACGCAGGCCGCCATCGCGGCATACCTGGAAAAGGGCGGCTTCGACCGGCACTTGCGGCATTTCCGGCAGGCGTTGGCGCTGCAACAGGGCGAGCTGCTGCAGGCCATCGCGCGCTACTTTCCAAAGGGCACGCGTGCCACCCGCCCGGCGGGCGGCTACTTTGTCTGGGTCGAGCTGCCCGCGCACATCGACACAATGAAGGTGCACCGCGCCGCGCTGGACCACGGCATCAGCATCGCGCCGGGGCCGCTGTTTTCAGCGTCGGGGGCGTTCGGCAATTTCCTGCGCCTGAACCATGGCCATCCGTGGAACGACGGCATGGAGCAGGGGATGGCGACGTTGGGCAAGCTGATGGCGGGCGGATAGCGAGATTGTCTTGGGCGGCGATCCAAGTTATAAATGCGAGTTATTCCTATTAGCGCCGACCAATCACCGCCCGTCCATGGATTCCCCCGCGTACCAGAACATTCAACGGCTTTACGCGGAACACCACGACTGGCTGCTGGGCTGGCTGAACCGTCGCGTGAACAACCGCGCCGATGCCGCCGACCTGACGCAGGATACGTTCTGCCGGATGCTGACATCGCCGTCGGCCACGCCCATCGCCGAACCCCGCGCCTACCTGCTGACGCTGGCGCGCCGCCTGACCATCGACCTGTGGCGCGCGCGGGACGTCGAGGCGCGCTATCTGGAGGCGCTGGCGCACGAGCAGGAGCCCGTCGCGGTATCGCCCGAAACGCTGATCATGCTGAAACAGGCCGTGCAGGAGATCGATGCCCTGCTCGACGGGCTGCCTGTCCCCGTCAAGCACGCGTTTCTGCTGAACCGGCTTGATGGCATGACGCATCCCGCCATTGCCCAGGCGTTGGGACTGTCGCTGGCAACGGTCGAACGTCACGTGAAACGGGCGTTTCTGCACTGCCTGGCCGCGCGCCGCGCCGCCGACACGCAATGAAGCCGCTGTCCGCCGGGCAAGCGCTGACGGATCGCGCGGTCGACTGGATCGTGCTGCTGACGTCCGGGCAAGCGTCGGAACGCGACCGCCAGCGCTTTGAACATTGGCTTGCCAGCCACCCCGACAACGCACGCGCCTGGGCCGAGGTCGACGGCCTCATGAAACAACCCTTGTCCAGGCTGCGGGACGCCACGCGCGACGCCCCCGGGCCGGCGC
>DALZRX010000150.1:0-8731 GCA_032015805.1 Achromobacter sp. | reverse complement strand
CTTGCCGTGCGCCAGATGCATGTTCTGGATGGCGTGGCTGGCGGTCTTGCGGATGACGTAGAGCTTGCGTTCCAGCGCGTCGGGCACCATCACGTCGGCGCCGCGGCCGATGAAGAGCTGGCGGATCACCGGTTCGCAGTCGCGGACGGTGGGCGACATGGGCATGTCGACATCCACCGGCACGTCACGCCAGCCCAGCACGACCTGGCCTTCGGCACGCACGGAGCGCTCGAGCTCCTGTTCGCAGGCCAGACGAGAAGCGGTTTCCTTCGGCAGGAACACCATCGCCACGCCGTACTCGCCGGGCGGGGGCAGGATGATGCCTTGCTGGCCGAGTTCGTCGCGATAGAGCGTATCGGGGATCTGGATCAGGATGCCCGCGCCGTCGCCCATGAGCTTGTCTGCGCCGACCGCGCCGCGGTGGTCCAGGTTTTCCAGGATCTTCAGGCCCTGCTGGATGATGGCGTGGCTTTTCTTGCCCTTGATGTGGGCGACGAAGCCGACGCCGCAGGCGTCATGCTCGTTCTTGGGGTTGTACAGGCCCTGGGCCGAAGGCAGGCCGATGCGGGTGGCATCGACGGGAATCGCCTTGGAGGTGGGACAGGATTCGGTCGGGGTAATTTGGGGCATGGCGCGCTCCGCAGTGGGCCTGCGTCGTAATGTTGCAGTGCAGGAATCGGACAATACCCCCGTCAAGAGTAGGGTGCAACATAAACAATAGGGGAGCGACCCCAATTAAATCATCGATCCATCATAGTGCATTAATATGGGGACGTAACAAGAGCCGCGCCTTTCTTCGTCCTGCCGGGAGGCCGAGTTTCGCGGACATGTGAACCGACGGCAATTTACCCAAAAACGGCCTTATACGTCCCCATTAAAAAGGGTGGATTTTCTGTCCTTGGTCAATCTGGTTTGTGGCGAATTCGCACAGCCCACCGCTTTGTCGGTTGCGGTCGCGCCGCGCAAAGGCCGCGGCGCGGGGTCGAGGCGCGGGGTCAAGGACCAAGGTCAAGGCGACGTGCAGCGCCCGCACATTGGGCAGCCAGGCGTCCATAGGCTAATCGTCGCGTCCGCGCTTTGATGCGCCCGCAAACAAACCCCGCCGTTGCGGCGGGTCGGAAATTCAGGAATTGTTGGCTGGCGGTGTGGAGCTTGTTGGCGTGGACGGACCGGGCTCGGTGTCCGCTGTCGCCGGTGCGGCGGGTTTCTTGCGCGGCCGGCCGCGCTGCCCGGGCGCCACGCGCCGGCTGGCGGTGTGAGCCAGGCTGGCAATGAAACTGGGGCCGCCCAATGCCCATTGGCCGGAGACCGCCTGGTCGATGCGCTGCGTTTCCTCGCGCGACAGGCCGTCCTGCAGCCGTTTGCGGTAATTGGCCTGGCGGTCGAAAGGCGTGTTGCCGCAAGCCCAGTAGTCGGCATGATCGGATTGCCACTGGGCCGGTGCGGCGCTGGTGTTGCCGGTATGGCTGGAAGCCGACGACCACGGCCAGGAATCGGGGTCCTGCGATGCGCCGCTGCGAACCGGATACGTTTCCAGCCAGACCAGCGACGGCAGCACCCAGGCGCCAGGTTCCAGCAGGGCCGACCGATAACGACCGGCGAACACCCGGCCACCGCGCAGCCGCGCCGCAAGGTTGCGGCCAAGCGTCTGCATCAGGCGAGGCAGGCCTTCTTCGTCGGCGGGCGTGGCAAGGAGCAGGATGCGGTCGTTGGCCAAGAGCCAACCATGCACCGACACCCGATGCCGTTGGGCCGATTCGCCCAGCCACGTGGCGAGCTGATTCAGGATGTCGGCAGGCGCGGGTTGCGACGCCGCCGCCAACGGCTGAATAAAGTTGGCCTGCACCAGTTGGGGCAGCCCAGGGGCATACAGACGGGGCAGACGGGCCATAGTGTCAGGGCTTGCGTATCAGGAAGAACGGGTTGTCTTCACACACGGTATATAAATAGTGCCACGGTGGGCGCTGGTCAAGTGCCGTGATCACAATCTGAGCGCGGAATCGTATTTTTTTGTGGCGAGCGCTCATTGAGGGGCAGGTTAACATTCGGCGACGGAACGTCGCACCGTGGATTTCCCCTAACCCGCCGACGTTTTTTCCACCTCTTTACCGGAGAAAGCCAATGGCCGCGTCCCTGGAACTCATCTCGCAGCATCGGTGCTTTGGCGGCACGCAGCGCTACTACCGCCACGACTCCACGGAAATCGGCCTGGCCATGCGTTTTTCCGTCTACGTCCCGCCGCAGGCGGAGCACGGCCCGGTGCCGGTGCTGTTCTATCTGGCGGGTCTGACCTGCACCGAAGAGACGTTCATGATCAAGGCGGGCGCGCAGCGCCTGGCGGCCGAACTGGGCGTCATGCTGGTCGCACCCGACACCAGCCCGCGGGGTGCCGGGGTGCCGGGAGAGGACGAAAGCTGGGACCTGGGCACCGGCGCCGGGTTCTACGTGGACGCCACCACCCCCGCGTGGCGCGACCACTACCGCATGTACAGCTACGTAACCCAGGAATTGCACGGCATCGTCACGGGCGGCGCACTGCCGGGCGACGCCTCGCGTACGGGCATCTTCGGGCACTCCATGGGCGGCCACGGCGCACTGGTGCTGGCGCTGCGCAACCCGGGCAAATTCCGTTCGGTTTCGGCGTTTGCACCGATCGCCGCGCCCAGCCAATGCCCATGGGGCAAGAAGGCCTTCGGCGCCTATCTGGGCGCTGAAGTCGAGGAGTGGGCCGCCTATGACGCCTCGGCCCTGATGCGCGGCCTGCAGCAGCCGTTCCCGGGCGGCATCCTGATCGACCAGGGCGACGCCGACCAATTCCTTGCCGAGCAGTTGTATCCCGAGGTGTTCGAGGCCGCATGCGCCGCCGCCGGCCAGCCGCTCACCCTGCGGCGCCAAGCCGGTTACGACCACGGCTACTACTTCATCTCGACGTTCATCGAGGATCACATCCGGTTTCACGTCGAACGGCTTGGAAATCGGGGCGCTTGAAGGCGCGCTTCTATACTTGGGAGCCTGCCGCGGCGGGTGGCGGCTTCCTGCGCCTGCCGCGCTGCAATCCGCGGCGGCTTGAATAGGAAAGCCTGATTTGATCAACGGAATCGCTCCCTTCGCCTGGATCCTGCTGGGCGCCGTCATCGTCCTGCTGCCCGGCATCTTCATGCTGCTGGGCCGGGGCGGGCCGCGCGACGAGCGCGGGCGCCGCATATTCCAGTTCCGGCCGGTGCGCCGCGCGTGCGGCCTGCTGCTGGTGTGCCTGGGATGCGTGTCGGGCTTGCTCGCGCTGTCGCTGGTGCAGTTCGTCCGACTGACAACCGATGAACCGGTCGCAAGAATCGACGTTCGCCAACAGGCCGAAGGCCAATTCGAGGTCAACGCCAGCGCGCCGGCCATTGGCGTCAAGCAATACGTGCTCTATGGCGACCAATGGCAGATCGACGCTCGGGTCGTCCGCTGGAAGTTGCCGGCCCTGATGGCGGGCGTGCCGCCCTTGTACCGGCTGGAGCGCTTGTCGGGCCGCTACAGCGATGCCGCCCGGGAGGCTACGGCCACCCGGTCCGTGCATCCCCTCGATGACTGGCCGGCCCCGGACCTCGGATCGCTTAAGAAAAGTTTTCCGAACTGGTTCCCCTTTGTTGATGTCCAATTTGGCAGCGGCGCCTACATGCCCCTGTTCGATGGCGCCCGCTACCAGGTTTTCATGGATCCCCGCGGCGCGCTCTTCATCCGTCCGGATGGGGAAGCCACCGCTGAAGGGCTGAAGCGCCTGGGTTGGTAGACCCTTTACCCTTACCTGCGGCGCGCGGTCCTGGCGCACCACTTGGGAAAAAACAGGGACGAGCCAGCAAAACGAAACTTTGACGCGCCGCAACAGTCGAATTAGCACTCCCATTACTTGAGTGCTAACATCGAATTCATGTCGTTATCTCTTCGCCATTCGGAGACCCCCGCTATGAAGCAACCCAGTACCTCGTTGACCGCCTCCGGCAACGCTCTGGCGTTGGCCATTGCCAATCCGGGCGCTCTGGGCACGATCGACGCTTATATTTCCGCGGTCAACCGCCTTCCGGTGTTGACCGCGGATCGCGAAACAGAACTCGGCCGCCGTCTGCGCGACCAAGAAGACTTGGGCGCCGCCCGTGAGCTGATTCTGTCGCACCTGCGCCTTGTGGTGTCCGTGGCCCGTCAATATCTGGGTTATGGCCTGCCCCACGCCGACCTCATCCAGGAAGGCAACGTCGGCCTGATGAAGGCCGTCAAGCGTTTCGACCCCGAGCGCGGTGTGCGCCTGGTCTCGTTTGCCGTGCACTGGATCAAGGCCGAAATCCACGAATACATCATCCGCAACTGGCGGTTGGTCAAGGTGGCCACGACCAAGGCGCAGCGCAAGCTGTTCTTCAACCTGCGCAGCATGCGCCCTGACGGCCAGACGCTGGATCCGGAACAGGTCGACCACATTGCCCGCGAGCTGAACGTGCGTCACGAAGACGTGAGCGAAATGGAAGTCCGCATGTCCGGGCGCGACATGTCGCTGGAAAACCAGGACGACGACGACGACAGCTATGCGCCGATCGCCTACCTGTCCGACGAAGGCCGCCAGGAACCCACGCGCGTGTTGGAGCGCGCCGCGCGCGATCAGCTGCAAAGCGCCGGCCTGACCGGTGCGCTCGATGCGCTGGATCCGCGTTCGCGCCGCATCGTCGAAGCGCGCTGGCTGCAGGACGACGGCGGCGCCACGCTGCACGAGCTTGCGCAAGAGTTCGGCGTATCGGCTGAACGCATTCGCCAGATCGAAGCCGCAGCGCTCAAGAAGATGCGCGGCAACCTCGCCTCGTGATGCTTGCTCCGCTCATGTCAAAGGCCGCAAATCGCGGCCTTTTTCTTTTGTGGCGTGCGGCAGGAGGTCAATAAATTGATACAAATTCGAGGGAAATTTTCGGCGTTCGCAGAAACTTAATGGGGAGGGCGCCGCCTAACTTCATGTAGACCGCGAACTTCGGTTAGCAGTCTTGTCATCCGTCTCGGCTTCTCCTCTTTCCCCTCCCCTATGAGACGGATGCTTGCGGGGCACCTAGCATATCGGTGCCCCGTTTTTTATGCGCGCTCGGAATGTGTGGGGCGCGTGAACATCACGCCGCGCGGGCGCTGTCTGGCGCCTCCAGCGCGGTATGCCACAGCGCATCCTGCACGCGGCGCACGCCCGTGGCCATCGAACCATCCTGGTAGAGCTTGATCCACCGGTAGCCGGGCGCCATGTTGTCCACCATGTGCTTGCCGTCCCGGATGCTGAATTGAAAGCACGTCGACGGCGTGGCCAACATGCGCAGATTGTGCCGGCGGCGGTCGAACTCGTGGTGGACGTGGCCCCACAGCAGCACGCGCACCTGCGGGAAGCGCGCCAGCAGCTTGAAGAGCGCCTGCGGGTTGTCGATCATCATCGAGTCATGCCAGTGGCTGTCGATCTGCATCGGGTTGTGGTGCATCGCCACCAGAGTGTGGCGGCCGGGCGCCTGGGCCAGCGCCGCTTCCAGCATGTCGAGTTCGCTGTTGCACAGATGGCCCGCGTTTGAGCCAGGCACGGTGGTATCGAGCGCCACGACGCGCCATGCGCCCACGTCGGTCACGGGCATCGACCACTCGGACAGTTCCTGGCGCAGGACGGACGGTTGGTCGTGATTGCCCGGCAGGCAGCGGATGGTCGCGCGATCGAGCGCGCCGGATTCCGACAGGATACGTGCGAAGCGCCGGTAGCCAGCGGCCTCGCCATCCTGCGAGAGGTCGCCGGTGGCCAGCAGCAGGTCGGGATGCTTGCCATCGGCTTCGATCTGGCGCAGCACGGCGCGCAGGCTCGCATCGGTATTGACGCCCAGCATCGACGTTTCGGGTTCGCCGAACAGATGGCTATCGGTCAACTGGACGAGCATCGCGGGCGCATCGGTGCGCCGGGTCAAGGTGTGGATGCGTGCCACGTGCCGCTCCTGCAAAAGTTCGCGTGATGCCACATTACCCAAAAAACATGGCGCGGCACGTTTCGCAAGCGTCCATTGGGGTAACGAAACGTGCATTCTCCCTGATTCGCGCCGGGCGCCGGCCAGGGCCACCGGGAAAAAAGCCGCTATTCTTGTGGAACTTTGCACACGCACTAAGACCGGGACGCGGCGCTACCCATGGATGTTGGTTTTCTTGTATTTGGTCTTGCGGGCCTGCTCACGCTGGTCTGCTTCATGCCGCCCCTGGCCGGCCGCCTGAAGCTGCCCTATTCGGTCCTGCTGGCCATCGTTGGCTGTCTGCTCGGGATCGTCATTCACGTACATGGCTGGGCGCCTGCATGGATCGGCGACTTCCTGGATTCGCTTGAGCGTTTCGAGATCTCGTCCGAGACCTTCCTGATGGTGTTCCTGCCGGTGCTGCTCTTCGAGACCGCGCTGTCGATGAACGTGCGGCGGCTGATGGACGACATCGGGCCGATCCTGATGATGGCGATCGTGGCGGTGGTGGTCTGCACGGTAGTGGTCGGCGTGACGCTCGATGCCATCTCGTCCTACGGTTTGGTGGTGTGCCTGCTGCTTGGCGCCATCGTCGCGACGACGGATCCGGTGGCGGTGGTGGGCATCTTCCGCGAAGTGGGCGCGCCCAAGCGCCTGACCACCCTGGTCGAAGGCGAGAGCCTGTTCAACGACGCCGCGTCCATCGCCTTGTATTCCGTGCTGCTGGCCGTGCTGAGCGGCCGGGGCGAACTGTCCGTCAGCGGCATCTTCAACGACTTCATCGTGCACTTTATCGGCGGCGGCGTGGCCGGTTTTGCGATGGGACGCCTGGCCTGCTTCCTGTTCGCGTGGCTGCGCGGCTTTCCCACGGCCGAGATCACGCTGACCCTGACGCTGGCCTACCTGTCCTTCTTCATCTCCGAGCATTACCTGAACGTCTCCGGCGTTGTCGCCACGGTGATCGCGGGTCTGGTCGTGGGATCCACCGGCCGCACGCGCATGTCGCCCACCACGTTCGAGCACTTGGCCAGCGCGTGGGAGCAGTTCGGTTTCTGGGCCAATTCCCTCATCTTCCTGTTCGCAGCCATGCTTATTCCCAAGCTGATGGCGGCGGCCGACTGGCAGGAACTGGTGCTGGTGGCGGTGGTGTTCGTGGTGACGCTGGTTGCCCGAGGGATCGTGGTGTTTGGCCTGTTGCCGCTCTTGGGCCTGACCCGGCTCGGCACCAAGGTCAGCAATCCCTACAAGGTGGTGATGTTGTGGGGCGGGTTGCGCGGCGCGGTGTCGCTGGCGCTGGCGCTCGCGGTGACCGAACAGACCGGCGTGCCCGAAGAAGCTCGGCAGTTCATCGCCGTCGCCACCACGGGCTTTGTGCTGATGACCCTGTTCATCAACGGCATTAGCCTGCGGCCGCTCATCCGCATGCTGGGGCTTAACCAGTTGTCGCCTGTCGAGCGCACCATTCGCAACCAGGTGTTGGCGGTGGCGCTGGAAGACCTGCAGGGCAAGACCGAGGAAGTCGCCAAGGCCGAGCACATCGGCAGCGAAGTCCGCGACCGCATTCGGGCGGTGTTCGATGCCAGCCTGACCAGCGTGCACGATGGCCGGGTCAGCCAGATGACCGACGAGCAGCGCGTCGCGGTGGGATTGGCCATCGTGGCCCAGCGCGAAGAGGAAATGTTCTTCGACATCCTGAAAGCGCAGATCGTGGACTGGCGCATGGCTGAAACGCTGCTCGCGCGGGCCGAACGGCTGGAAGATGCGATCCGGCTGGGCGGCGTGGAGGGCTTCGAGCGCGCCATCGCCGCCGACGTCCGCTATTCGACGGGCTTTCGGCTGGCGCTGCGGCTGCATTATGTATTCGGATTCCAGGGCTGGCTTGCGCGAGAGCTTGGCCAGCGGTTTGCCAATCTGATGAGCAAGCGGTCGGTCGCGCAGCGCCTGATCGCCTTTGCCCGCGAGCAGATCACGCCGCTGCTTGGCGAAGAGGCCACGCAGCGCATCGTGTCGCTGCACCAGCGACGACTGGATCTGATCGAAAACGCCATGCAGGCGCTGAACCTGCAGTATCCGTCGTACGCGCAGTGGCTGCAGGAAAGCTATCTGGGCCGCGTGGCCCGCGAGCTCGAGCGCATCCGCTACCGCGACATGCTTGAGCAGTTTTTGATCAGCGGCGAGGTGTATGCGGACCTGACCGAGCAATTGAAAAGCCGCTGGGCGCACATCGACAAGCATCCGCCGCTGGATATCGAAATGAGCGCGGCGGAACTGATCAAGCGCGTGCCGCTCTTCGAAGGGCTGTCGCCCGATTCCCTGCGCGCCATCAGCAAGCTGCTCAAGCCGCGCCTCGCCCTGCCCGACCAGCGTGTGCTGACAAAGGGGCGGCACGGCGAGGAAATGTGCTTCGTGGCATCGGGCGCCGTGGCGGTGCATCTGCCCGACAACACCATGATCGAACTGGGCAGTGGCGAATTCTTCGGCGAGTTGGGCCTTCTGGGAGAAGCGCAGCTCACGCCGGATGTGACCTCGCTGGGTTACAGCAAGCTGCTGATGTTGGCTTCGCGCGATTTTCATGCGTTGCTCGCCCGCGACGAAAACCTGCGCGAACGCATTCAGGTCGTGGCCAAGCAGCGCTTGCGCGCAATTGAAGTGTGGAAGCAGTTTTCGCAGCAATCGGCCGCAGCGGCCCCCGCGGCCGCGCCGGCTCCAGGACCCAGTCCGGCGCAGGCGGCGGAAGCCGCGGAAGC